>JAJPHX010000087.1 GCA_021325075.1 Nitrososphaeraceae archaeon
GTGATGGGCGCAGAGAAGACAAAGGAAAGAAAGCGCGAATGGTTTGACGAATGGTTCTCTGGTGGCCAGGCGAAGGTCGTTGTAAAGGTGAAGAGCATGGAAGAGCTCATTGAGGTAAGAAAGCTCGCAGAAAGCCTGCACCTGCCAGTGGTGCAGGTACAGGACAGCGGGCTTACCCAGATACCGCCAGGCACCACAACCTGCATAGGGATAGGGCCGGCACCATCTGATCTGATAGACAAGGTGACAAAGGACCTGAAGCTGCTCTAGTGCCGGCTAATAATCAAGATGCCTGCAATTATCAGGCCGGTTGCAACCATCTGAAAGGCGCTTATTGACTCGCCGAGAGCCAGCGCGGCAATGACTATTCCAAATATCGGAGTCATCGCGAATATTGACATTGTCTTGACCGTGCCAATCCTCTTGATGCCCTGCAGGAAGAGCAACAGCGCGCCACCAAAACCCGAGACTGACAGGACTATTATTATGAGCCAGAGGTCGGGCTTGATGTCTGCTATCACGTCTCCCTTGCCAATTGCGAGTGTTATTGCCAGCAAGACCAGGCCGCCAAGCAGCGACTTTACCATCGCGATTTTGGCGGGGCTGACTGTTGAAGTGAGGCGCCTGCTCACGTTATTGTCTATGGCCCACATCGACATCGCGGCCAGGATCATGACATTGCCTGCATTGAATTGCAGGATGGTTTCAGAAACCCTGAGATTCGTAGTGGCCATGAAAAGGCCGATTATTACAAGAACTACTGCAGACAGCCCGCGCCTGCCTTTTGGCTTTTCGCCAAAAAACACTGCAGACAGTATTATCGTGAACAGAACCTCGCCGTTGGCAAGTATCGAGGCATCTGACGCGTCAGTCCGAGCAAGGCCGTAAAGCAAAAGTACCGGGGCAACAACTGCGCCAGTGATCGTTATTACTAGCAGGTAAAGATAGTCGCGCCTTGCGTCCAGCTTGAATGATGCTTTTGCAAAGGGGATCAGAGCAAGGCCGGCAATGGTGTATGCCAGCGCAGCCAGAACAAGCGGGTCCACCGTGGCAAGCGGGACCTTGGCCAGTGTAAAGACAGAGCCAAATAGGGCGGCAGCAAACAATACTGACAGGTAGCCAATCATTGCATGCTGCCTGTTGTGGTTTTCTGCCGCTTCTGCAGTGTTCAAACAAAGCAATTTCATCTGATATCCTATTTCTGTCTATGCCGTTACAGCTCGGCCAACAAGAGATATATGGTGGAAAGCAGATTTTTTCCTCATTGCCCAGCTCACGTAGAGCATCCGGTTCAAAAAAGATCGCAATTTATGCCATTATTGGAATACTTGCAGTTGCCGCTGTTTCAGCCTCATTCTTTGCCCGCGGCAATACGGCGCCTCAACAACCAATACCAACTGCGGACGAACAAAAGCAGCAACTTGCTCAATTTCGGACGCAGTTTTGCGGGATGGGATCCAAGCCCAATTCCAATTCTTACATCAACGAATTCGTGCTTCCTTCACAATGTGAGATGCCAGTTGGAATCGCGGTGGATAATGATCAAGTATGGTATATCGCAACAAAGAACGGAACGCTTGGAAGCTACAGTTTGACAGAAAACAAATTTGGCAAAGAATATGTCATACCTGTATGGACTGTGCGCTCGCAGCCAACCGGAATCACTGCCACAGGAGTAGTAAAGATAGACAATAACGGCAATATTTGGTTTACAGGCGACCAATTTTCGCGTACAATATTTCGGTTCAACAAAAACTCACAAACCTTCGATATGTTTAGCTTGCCAACCAATGTTTCAGGCAATTTCCCGATATCATTTGACTTTAATTCAGATCAAAACAAAATCTACATTCTAGGGATAAAGACGACATCTCTATTCATTGGCGATATTGCCAAGATGAAAAATGGGACGTCTGATGGCGTAACAGAAGTCCCCATTCCGCTCAAGGGCTGGGAAAATGTCGATAAATTCTACATAACTTCCGGCTCGCTCGTGTTTGACAGCGAGAGAAATGCAGTATGGATAACTGTACTGGCATTCCAGCAAAAAGGCCAGATCTACAGATATGATTTAAGCACGAACAAGTTTGATTCATTTGATCTGCCGGATGACCTTAGTTCGCCAGTAGGCATCATAGTTGATAATTCTGGTAACATCTGGGCTTCCGATCATGCTACAAATATCTTTTTCAAACTTGATCCTGAGTCAAGAGAAATAACAAAATTTACGACATCCGTAGCATCATCTAAAATTTATGGCGGTACAACGCCTACTAATGCCTATACGTTACCATATTGGTTCCAAAAGAGTTCAGATGGTGCAATATGGTTCAACGAACATACAGGCAACAAGATCGCCAAGTTTGATCCAAGCAAGGGAGCATTGACGGAATACTGGGTTCCATCGCAAAACAAACTATGGGCAGAATGCCCTCCAAACACGACAGCAGACTGCGGAGTTGCAAACGTATTGCAATTTTCAGTAGGTGCTAATGACAAGGTGTGGTTTAGCGA
>JAJPHX010000157.1 GCA_021325075.1 Nitrososphaeraceae archaeon
GTCCGCAGGATACTTGATTCCACTGACAGCATCAAGCAGGTGACGCAAAAGACTCTCTTTGAGCATGATGAGACACATAGTCTGAAATGACAGTCACGGTTGATAGTAAACTCAGACAGTCTTCTTTTTGTACTTGCGACTCAATTTATTGCCACAGAGTGGACACTCTTTTGCATCGGGGCCAAAAGTCCTGCTGCATGCGCTGCAATAGGTTATCCATTTTCTTACTTCCTTTATGCCTTTGGCCGATGTCGACCTGATTGGGATTTTCATGACAGTGGCGACGTTTGCAACCGCATAGTCGTCAGTCACTAATGTTGTTTTTAGCGAAAGTGCAAGCGCAAGTATGGAAATGTCAGCCTCTGACAGCTTGGCCGAGTCGCCAGTCTTTCTTGCAATGGCAACCACTTCGTCGATGTCCTTCTGATCAGGCTCGACAATCCTGAGGTTGCCAGAATCGATCAGCGCTTCAATCGCGGCGTGCGATCTCTTTATGTGCCGTACTTCGCTAAAGACTGCTTCTGTTGTGAAATGGCTGCCCGATGACAAGAAAGGTATTCCTGCGTAAAATGCCCCTGCGTCAAGGATGTAGCTAGAATCCGAGTTTAGAAAATCCAAGTTTTGCCAACTGCCTCATGCCTTTTTTCTGGAGCCGCAAAAATGTCGCGTCGTCCGCGTACTTGGAGATCTTGATCGGCTGGTCAGCTGCAACACTGAATGTTTCCTGCCCGTCGATTATCAGGTGTGACTCGTAAGTGCTCTGTATAGTGATTTCCTCCACCGGGATTACGAGCTGGGGCATCCTGTTGACAGAAGCAATCGGGCTGAGGATCAGGCAGTTCATGCCTTCGTGCAGCACCGGCCCGCCAATAGAAAACGAGTGGCCTGTCGAGCCCGTAGGAGTTGAAATGACGATGCCGTCCATCCTCTGCATTATCTCGTCGCCCATCAGCCTGATTGACACAAGCGGCGTCCTTGTAAGGCTCACTCTTGTAATCAAGATGTCATTTAGAGCTGCCGGAAAGGTTGTCTTGCCGGAAGAAGCCTGAATTCTGGTGCGAGAGTCGTAGAAATACTTGCCTGCAAGTATCGCGCTGATCGACTCGTCTATTGCGTCAGCGTCAGCTTCTGACAAAATTCCTCGGTGGCCGCCACTGTTTATGCTAAAGAGCGGAGCCTTACCCGGGATCGTTCGAAAGGCGCGCAATGTCGTCCCGTCGCCGCCGATCGCAAACACGATGTCGATCTTGCCTTGCAATTCCTCTTGCTTTGCAGCAACAGTGCCGTCAACCTTGAGCGGAAAAACGCTGTACACCTTGACCCTGCTTGCGTTGAGCAGCCTGGCGACCCTACTTGCCGCAGCCTCTGCTTCGCTGCTGCCTATCTTTGTAATTATGGCCGCGCTCCTGATCTTGGGTGCCATCTGACCGCATCGCTATAGCAGCAAGCCAGTTCTTAAATGCCTTTGGGCTTGGCAAAGCTCTTAAGTACAAGCTTGAGGTAGTTGGGACTCATGGCTAACTATTCTCATCCAGAAGTTCTATGCGAAACAGACTGGGTTGCAAGCAATTTGAACAACAATAGCATCAGGATTCTAGAGGTTGACTACGACCCTGAAAACGCGTACAGGCAGGGGCATGTCCCGGGGGCACACCTTGTCTGGTGGAAAAAGGACATCAACGATCCCGTCAGGCGCGACATCATCAGCAAGCAGCAGTTCGAGGCCTTGATGAGCAGGGTGGGCGCTACTGCTGACACAGAGCTGGTACTGTATGGCGACTTTAACAACTGGTTTGCCGCCTTTGCGTTCTGGGTGTTCCAATACTATGGCCACAAGAACATCAAGATAATGAACGGCGGCAGGAAAAAGTGGGAGCTGGAAAAGAGAGAATACAAAAAGGACGAGCCAGTAGCGCAATCAACAAAATATGTTGCAAGCCCTGCTAATGAAGGCGTGCGCGCGTACATGCCAGACGTCAGAAGGGCAATTGAAAGAGCAGAGCAGACTGTGCTGGTTGACGTGCGATCTCCAAAAGAGTTCACGGGCGAAATCACCGCTCCTCCAGAGTACCCAATGGAGCATGCACAGCGCGGAGGACACATACCGGGAGCCAAAAATATCCCTTGGGCACAGGCAGTGAAGGACGCGGACGGCACCTTCAAGAGTGTGGAAGAGCTGAAGACGCTATACGAAGGCAAGGGCGTGACTCCGGACAAGCATGTAATAGCCTACTGCAGGATAGGCGAGCGCTCGTCTCACAGCTGGTTCGTGCTCAAATACCTGCTTGGCTACCCATCGGTGCGAAACTATGACGGCTCGTGGACAGAATGGGGCAACATGATAGGAAATCCGATAGAGAAATAAGTCGTCCCCTTTCTCTTTATTTTGATGCAGCAGGGTAACCTTGTCAAGAAGGGCCAGTTCTACTTTATCTACGACATCAGCCCGAACCTTGTCCTTGAAGACAAGACAAAGCGCGGCCTTGAAGTGCGCGAGCATGCCCTTGACGACAAATACGGAGTCGAAGCGGACCAGGGCATGATACACGACATGGACGGCATCGGCCACAAGGTCGGCATCAGGTGGTACTTTCCGCAGCCAAAGTACACGCTAGAGCAAGTGGTCAAGATAGCTGAGGAAATGGAGTCAAGGTACAAGGCGATAAGGGAAATGACCTGCCCAGACGATTAGTAAGCGAAATCCTTTTAGGAGATGTAAAATTTAGGTATTTCAGGACATGTCTGCCTTACTGAAGGATAGAGTCTGGACGATGTTGTCAGAGGTGGCCAAGAGGGGCGTTTATCCCTTGCACGGTAACAAGCTCGGCCTGTACAGAATCCCGATCGAGATCACGGAAAAGTCTGACATTTCAAGCATCATGAACGACCTGAAGAGCTCTGGCTTCAAGATGGACACCCACGCCGACAGGATCTATGTCACCTACAAGTGGTCGGAAAAGGGCGAAGACCCGGTGACGGGCGAAGAGCTGTCTGCAGATCTGAACATCACTGTCGAGATCGTGACAGGCGAAGTGGTCGATCTCATCTACCAGATAAGGCAGCTGGAATATTTCGGCGACAATTACTGGATCAGGAACTACCGCCAAAAGGCAGACCAGAACGCCAAGATGGTCATTGACACTATTATACGGAATACCAAGATAGGTGATAAGCTGCTTGCCCACTGGCAAAAGGCTGAAAAGCTGACTATGGAAGCGGCTCTGAATAAGCTGAACGAGCTGACGCCACTGGCAAAGAACCCGAAAGCGCGCAGCGCGACAGCCATGCCTCCGGCAGGAGCATCAGCTGCTCCCAAGCCAGCGCAAGCACCGGCGATGCCCGCACCTGCAGCACCAGCAGCTGGCGGCAGCGGAGCAACCACTATCTCCCTTACCGGCACCGGCACCAGCTATGACAAGGTAGAAGGCCCAATTGACGCGAAATTCAAGGAAAAGCGGCAGCAAGTCGGAACATTCCAGGGA
>JAJPHX010000115.1 GCA_021325075.1 Nitrososphaeraceae archaeon
GTCGAGCTAAAGGACGTGCGCCTGTACGCGTCAGAGCTTGCAGACCAGCTCAAGATCAAGAAAATTGATGTTGAAGATTATTTGGATGATCTAAGATCAAGGAGGCTCGTTGATATCAAGTCGCTCAAAGAGATCGGATTGCACGGCGCGTCGCTTGCAGAACTGGAACCCGTGCTCATGAACAAGGTTAAGGGCGAAAAATGATGTCGGTAGAAGAAGCAAAAGACATCGTCGAGACCGGCCTTGGGAGCATTGGCAAAATAAAGATACTCAGGGCACTGGCTGAAGAAAGCAAGCTGTGCACGATCTACGTGCTCCACAACAAGACGCATTTGAAGCGCGAAGACATCAAGAACAACCTTGATGATTTGATAAAGATAGGCTGGGTCAAGCAAACAAAATACGCAAACGTAGTCTATGGAATAAACAGGGAAAACAAGTACGTGATCCGGCTGATAGAGTTCTTTAACGAAGTCGGCTACACCGGTCAGCCGTAAAAATTGATGTACCTGTCGTCGCGCTGCGGATTCTCTATAGTCGACAGTCCACGGAACAGCGAGTCGACAGCTGCCGCTTCTGTCAGCTTGCCCTTTGCAACTTGCCGCGCGATGCCTGAAACATCCAGGTACTGCACCTTTTGCATCAGGGTTTCCAGCTTCATGCCGTTTTCCCTTGCGCGCTGCTCAAGCGAGAGGAATATGCGCTCGACGTGGTAGCTTGCGTGAATGTCTGCGGCCTCGTCGCTTTCCACCCCGTAAAGGCTGGAGATGGTCGAGTCCAGCCTTGCCTCGTCTTCGCCTGTCACGCCCGCGTGAGCTGCCTCTATTGCCGGCTTGCCGCGGAGTTTTCTTGCATCAATGTTGCCATGCATCTTTTGTGAAAACGTTATTGTTAGTGCGTTTTCTTCATATTAAGATAGCGCCGGCGAATCCAAAAAGGAATAAAAAGGTGCTTCTCCAAAATTGAATGTGCAGTCCAAGACCAAGGCGCGAAAGGGGAGCAAGTTCATTTTTGTCACGGGAGGAGTGATGTCCGGCCTCGGTAAGGGCGTTACCACTTCGTCTGCTGCAAAACTGCTCCAGCTTGCCGGTTATAGGGTCTCCTGCGTCAAGATAGATCCGTACGTCAACTATGACGCCGGCACCATGAACCCTGTTGCGCACGGCGAAGTATTTGTCACCGATGACGGGGGCGAATGCGACATGGACATCGGCAACTACGAGCGCTTTATCGACACTGCGATGACAAAGGATCACAACATCACGACTGGTAGAGTTTATCAGGACGTCATAAAGGCAGAGCGCGAGGGCAAGTACCTCGGCCAGTGCGTCCAGATAATCCCGCATGTGACTGACGCAATAAAGAACACACTCCGCAAGATTGCAAGCGACGAGAAGCTAGACATCATGGTGGTAGAGTGCGGAGGCACAGTGGGCGACATCGAGAGCCTGCCTTTCCTTGAAGCGTTCCGGCAGATGGAACTGGAGCTCGGACAATCAAACACTCTGTTTATCCACGTAACGCTCGCACCAGTGCTTGACGTTGTGGGCGAGCAAAAGACAAAGCCTACGCAGCACAGTGTTCAGGAGCTCCGCAGGATCGGAATCCAGCCGGACATACTTGCAGTCAGGTGCAAGACCCCGCTGAGCGGAGATGCCAGGCGCAAGATTTCGCTTTTTGCTAGCGTTGAAGAAAAGTGCGTGATTTCCTGCCATGACGCGCCTTCTATCTACAAAGTGCCAGAGGTGCTTGAGAGCCAGGGCACGCTCAAGGTCATTTCAGAGCGGCTGGCGCTCAAAAGGTCCACTCCACAGTGGGGCAACTGGAAGGCAATAGCTGAATCATTTTCCAAGAATGACGGCTCTGTCAGGATCGCAGTAGTAGGCAAGTACGTTACGCTGCCCGATAGCTATGTCAGCGTTTACCACGCGCTGTCGCATGCCGGGGCAAGCATTGGCAAAAAAATCGAGATCCAGTGGATCGACTCGGAAAAATTTGAAAACGGCGGCCAGCAGAATCTGTCGATGTTAAAGAACTTTGACGGCGTGCTTGCGCCGGGAGGCTTTGGCAAGCGCGGAAGCGAAGGCATCATCTCAGCTGCCAACTTTGCAAGAGTAAACAACATCCCGTACCTCGGGATATGCTTTGGATTTCAATTAGCAATAGTTGCGTTTGCAAGGCACGTGTGCAAACTGGCAGACGCCAATTCAAGCGAGCTTGACCCAAAGACAAAGAATCCTGTCGTGGACTTTATGCCAGAGCAGCGCGACATACACGACATGGGCGGGACAATGCGCCTTGGGGCCCACGACATCACCATAGCGCCAAGGACAGTGGCAGCTAGAGTGTATGACTCGACTGCAATAAAGAGGAGGCACAGGCACAGATACGAATTCAATCAGCAGTACATTGATCTTGTGAGCAAGAACGGCCTTGTGCTGTCGGCACACTCTGACAAGGGCAGGCGCATGGAGATACTAGAGATACCAAATCATCGGTTCTACTTTGCGGTGCAGTACCATGCAGAGTTTAACAGTAGACCAGGCAAACCAGAACAGGCTTTTAACGCGTTTGTAAGAGCGGCTGCAAAGTAGAAGGCTATGCCTTGCCCTTCTTGATTATTTCGTTGTTGATGAAATCCTGAAAAGCCGGATCGAACCATTTCTCTGGCTCTACAGTTTTCCCCCAGTATTCACTTATAGATCCTTCTGCAAAAGCAGTTCTCATCCACCGCAGCCACCCTTCCCACTCGTTGTCGCTAAGCACTTTTCTCTGGCGCATGTGAAAAGCGTGGGCACACATGTACAGGATGTAGTACGCAAACACCATTTCTGGCGACTGGTCTGATTGATTCTTGTTTAGCAGCTTGACCAGCTCCGGGCGGAGAACCAACATCTCTGCCATGCCGTGTATCTTTTCATCCAAGTCGTTCAAGACCTTGGTTTCAATATCCACTGAAACACTCCTCATCTCCCTCCTTGAAAAATAAAAAATCACAAACAGCGTGGCTATTATCCCGCTTGCCTCTGCGAGGCTGATCAGCTCGGCCACCGGGAAATCAGCCATATCCAACTCAAAAGTCAAGCGCTGATAATAAGGTTTTTTGGCCAACCTATATTCAAACGCGTTCTGCGCCTAGATCTTTAGCTCGTATATTCTCTGCCGGGCATCACGGAGAGATGTCTTTTTCTTGACGTAGCCCTGGCTGATAAGGTGGCTCAGAGAAAGCCGGATTGTGCGCTCTGGGAGCATTGTCCTTGAAGCTAGGTCCTTCTGGCTCAGCGCCCCTTCGTACTCCAGCGTTTTCAAGATCAACTTGGCGCTTGGCGGCATCCTCAGCATGTCCTCCGCGAGTTTTACTTTCTTTGCCATGAGTGACGCGGCTGAAGACGAGTCGCCGGCCATCCTGACAAGTTTCGCGGGGAACTCGTGCCTGCTGCATTCCAGCGTATTCTTTATCTGCATCCTGCGCCCGCCATCAAGCACCACTTCGCAGTGGTAGCGACTTGTGATGTCTGTTATCTCGAGCATGCTGTCGTTTGGAACCACCAGCGGTCTGCGTGTGTTGTCAAGCGAGTTTACCGAAACTACCAGAAATACTGGCGACTTTTGGAGCACCATCGGGCCGCCTGCCGACATCGAGTATGCGGTCGATCCCGTGGGCGTTGAAACGATGACGCCGTCGCTGTTGTCGTGCCAGATGTCGTTGCCATCTATCCTCAGGACATGCTCCATCAGAGTAGCACTCTTGCTTGGGAAAACTGCCACGTCGTTCAATGCAGGGTCGACCTCCTTGCCGTCGACCTTGACTGCA
>JAJPHX010000127.1 GCA_021325075.1 Nitrososphaeraceae archaeon
GCGCTATCAACGTAGCCCTGCCATTCATGCCTTAGACTGTCGAGCTCTTGCGAATCGGACTTGTCTCCGCTCTGCACCTTTGTCACCATCGCGCTCAGGTATTTCGTGTAGCTGTCAAGGGCCTTGGTGTATGTGTTGAAGCTCTCCTGCCACTCTTGCGCCGGCTTGGCGTTTGCGAGCTCGTTGCCCATGTTCTGCACGTCAGTCTGGTCGCGGCTGATCTCGTTCACCATATCTACCGTCGTCACGTTGCCTTGCTTCCACTGTTCAAACTTTGACTCAATAATTGTGGCAGTGTTGTTGTGCCGGGAATACACGTCGTTCATGATTTCTAATTCTGTGCGGGGCGGCGTGATGAGCGTGCCGGGGCTGCTCTGGGGCACCAGCCATATCAGAAAACTCGCGCCGACTATGGCGGCAGCGATCCCTGCGGTTACGGCTATACCTTTCTTGCTTGCCAAAGCTAGCATAGCTTTTGAACACTCTAATAAAAGGATAATCAACATATACCCAAAGCATTTTCACAGATGGCAAATGAGTTCAAGCGGACAAGCGCAGCCAAACATAGGCAGGCTGACCTATCGCGAAAACCTGACGCCGGACCTTGCGATACTGAAGATGCAGCCAGCAGACGGAAGCCCGGTACCGGATTTCAAGGCGGGGCAGTTCGTGGCCCTTGGGCTGCAGTTCCAGGGCGAAGACAGGGTGACTTATCGGGCATATTCCTTGTCATCGCCGCCGGAAGAGAAGCGGCACTTTGAGTTCTACGTGAAATGGGCGACAGAACCGGTGATGGGCAAGTTCACGAGCGCGCTTTTCAACATGAAGGACGGCGACACACTCTACTGGCGCAAGCCCGCCGGCGCATTCACGATTGAGGATAAAAAGGCTGACGGGACGCCGGACACCCGGCGCCTCATTCTGGTCGCGTCAGGTACAGGCCTTGCGCCTTTTATCAGCTATGTCCTGCACCTCAAAAACATCGGGTCGAAAAGAAGAGTCGTGCTCTTGCACGGCGCAAAATACGCGCAGGAGCTTGGCTACCGAGACATCTTGGAAAAGATGGCTGCAGACGATCCAAACTTTATGTACATGCCAACTGTAAGCAGGCCGGACCACGAGCTTTCAAGAGGCTGGCAGGGCAGCGTAGGCAGGGTTGAGAGCCTGCTTGTCGACAAAAATGGCGGCTCGGCTCTGGAAAAGGCGATAGGCGAAAAGGTGACGCCGGAGAACTCGTCCTTCCACATCTGCGGCTACCAGGGCACCATTGATACAGTAACGTCGATACTCGGTCCGCTTGGCTTTGTAACAAACAGGAGCAAGAGAAAGGACGGGTCGTTTGACATCAAGATAGAGACGTACGGATAGCAATGCTCATTATGCTGTCCTGCCAATAGACCCGCAATTGTCAGAGCAGTACGCCGCGAGGACAACCCGCTACCAGGGCGCAATGATGGTAGACATTTGCGACCTTGACCTGATAGGGACCAAGCTGGAACAGGATGGCCTCGTGATCAACCTCACAAGGGAGTACTACCAGCAGGAAGTGATAGAGCACTCGTACGCCCGGGAGCTGCTGCTAAAGTGCGACATCGCAAACCTAGTGGGCGACAGGATAGTCATACAGGCACTTGAGCTAAAGCTGGCAAAAGAGGTCAGCATACGAAAAATCTCTGGCGTGCCATTTTTGATGATCTACAAGTTCCAGCATAGGTAGCACTACACATAATAACAAATGTCAGCTAAATTTTCTACGTTGGAAGAGGACGACAGAGAGCCGGAACTGCCGGAGGAAAAGGGACACAAGGCAATGGCCAGAGCCGACAGGCGGCTTTCGCAAGGCGAGCGGGAAAGCCGTTTCCTTGTCAAGCGATCTGAAGATTACCAGGTTTTTGACAACGTCTTTGACGTGCCGACTCTCATGACCATCAACCAGATGGTGGACGACGGCATTATTAAACATGTCAGGGGCTCGCTTGCGGCAGGAAAAGAGTCCAAGGTCTATATCGCAGAGGCACCTGACGGGTCTCTTCGCATATTGAAAGTATACCTCACGGTAAGCGCCGAGTTCAAAAAGCGGATGCAATATATCGCTGGCGACCCGCGGTTTTCAGATATAAAGAAGGGATCGCGCAACCTGATGACTTTGTGGGCCAAAAAGGAGTTCAAGAACATGCAGGCGGCGCACGCGGCCGGCGTGACGGTTCCAGCCCCAATATCAGTGCAAAAGAATGTGCTTGCAATGGAGTTTATCGGAGATAGCGAAGGCAATTCTACGCCTTCATTGGTACAGTCCGACGTCACTAGAGATGACTACCTGCAGCTGATAGGACAGATGTCATTGCTTTACCAGAAAGCTAGGCTGGTGCACGCCGACCTGTCCGAATACAACGTGTTCAAGACTGACAAGGGCATCATGCTCTTTGACTTTGGCTCAGCAGTAGACATTCAGCACCCAAATTCAAAACAATTTTTAGTCCGCGATGTCATCAATGTAAACAGGTTCTTTGCAAAGCGCGGGATAGACGTTATGGACACCGCGCGGGCAGTAGAAAAGATAACAGGAGAAACAAAATGAGCTTCCAACACACGACCAAAATCCCGCGGGAAAGGATAGGGGCGCTTATAGGCAAGCGCGGCAAGGTAAAGCAGCAGATAGAAAAGAGGTGCGGTGTCGAAATTGAAATCGACAGCGAGAGTGGCAACACAACGGTCTCAAGCACCAAGCCAGCGGAACAGATGGACGCGTTCAGAGCTGTCGAAGTGATAACAGCCATTGGAAGAGGGTTTTCGCCAGAGCGCGCGTACAGGCTGCTTGACAGCGAAGAGGTAATGTTCCAGCAGATGGACCTGTATGACTATGCCGGCAGGTCACCAAACGCACTGGAGAGGATCAAGGGCAGGATAATAGGCGAAGGAGGCAAGGCCCGCAGGATGATTGAAGAGCTGAGCGGCGCTTCGGTTTCCGTGTACGGCCATATGGTCGGCTTTATCGGAGAATACAAGGAAATAAAGCTCGCAACTGACGCTATAGTCATGCTAGCCAAAGGCAGCATGCACAAGGGCGTCTACAACATGCTGCAGGATGCCCGGAGACGGGACAAGCTTGACAAAATGCGGCTGTGGGAAGACAGCTACGACAAGGACGATGAAAAAGTCATACCCTCTGAATCTTGATGGTGAGCACGCCGTTTCTGTACTTGTAGTCTGATATTCCCATTTCCTGCGCCTGGTCGAGCGGGACATCGCGTGCAAAATTCTGCCCACCCTTTATGTGGAGCAGCCCGTTTGTCAGCCGGACGTTTATCTGGTCCTCCGGGCCGGGAACCTCTGCTACAAAAACCACTTCGCCGTTGTTCTTTATCAGATCGTAGACCCAGTCTTTTTGCTCGGCATCTCTCATCATCTTTTCTTCATTAGACCTTGCCATGATCCTAACCTCCCTGACCCAGTAGATGAGAAGCCCAGAGCCGGCTGCAAGGAAGATAAAGCCAATGCCTCCTTGGGAGCGCGCGAGCATGACAAACATTATCCCGATAAACAATAGCGCAAGGAGTGGAACTATGAAATCCACCGATTTGCTCGCGTATTTTTTCTTGTATCGGGCTATTCAGGGTCACCCCGAGCCGGCATTTCTAGATTAAAGTAGCACAGCGAGATTATAAATCCTTATACGCACATTTTTCAGTCGCCGCCCCAGCGCTTGAACATGCGGTGCTCGATCCCAAACTGATCCAGAACCTTGCCCACAACATGATTTATCAGGTCATCCAGCGTCTCCGGCCTATGGTAAAAGCCTGGCATCGCAGGAAGTATGACTGCGCCGGCATCGGCAAGCTTGGTCATGTTTTCGAGGTGGATTTTTGACAAGGGGGTTTCCCTTGGAACTACAACAAGCCTGCGATGCTCCTTGATGCACACGCTAGCGGCTCTGGAAACAAGGCTGTCGTCAAAGGCGTTTGCTATGCTTGCAAGGGTCTTCATGCTGCAAGGGGCAATCGCCATGCCGTCTGTCCTGAACGAGCCGCTGGATATGGGCGCCGCCATGTTGTCGTCTTCGTAGTATTTCGTGGCAAGCGCCTTGGCATATTCGACGGTCTTGTCGGTCTCTATCTTGATGTTCTTGGCTCCCCACTCGCTCATCACAAGGTGCGTCTCTACTTTTAGTTTCGAGAGCGCCTCGAGTAACCTTATGCCGTATATCACTCCGGAAGCGCCGGTGATCGCCACAACTAACCGCAATTATGCATGAATCCTTCTGCTCGCTATTTAATGGTGCTGGCAAGCATTTATTTAAGAAACATGAACGATTTTCCTGCATTGCTGACGGTCTTTGGCACGGTCGCCCTTGACACTACCCGCACTCCGTTTCGGACAGAGACTAGAATACTTGGTGGCGCCGCCACCTTTGCTTCGCTTTCATCAAGTGTTTTCACGCAAACGTCCATAGTCGCGGTGGTCGGATCAGACCTGCCAACCGAGCATGTTCAGGCCCTTCAGGCAAAGGGCATAGACACAAAAGGCGTTGTCACAGTCGAAGGAGGCAGGACGTTCCACTATGATTCGTCCTTTGATTACGACCTGTCAAACAGGATCACGAACAAGACAGAACTTGGCGTGATTGCAGGCTTTAACCCCATGATCCCGCACGAGTATGCAAAATCAGAGTATGTGTACCTTGCAAACAACGACCCGAAACAGAACATCAAGATCCTGCAGCATTTCGACAGCCCAAAGATGGTGATGTGCGACACGATAGAATTCTGGATAAATGGGAGTCGGCAAGATGTTGAGAAGATGATTGGCATGACAGATGGCGTCGTGATAAACGACAACGAGGCAAGGCTCCTCTGCAAGGAGGCCAACTTGGCAAAGTGCGCAAAGAAGATAATGTCTTGGGGATCAAAATTCGTGATAATCAAAAAGGGCGAACATGGCGCTGTCCTTTTCACAAACGAAGGTCTGGTATTTCCCTCGGCCGCATTTTTCCTTGACGAAATAGTCGACCCAACTGGTGCCGGCGACTCGTTTGCCGGCGGATTTTTGGGGCATCTTGCCCACAAGGGCAGATCGGACTTTGCTGCCATGAAAGAGGCCGTGATATACGGAAACGTCATGGGCTCGTTTGCAGTAGAAGATTTTGGAGTAAAGCGTCTGCTGTCTATAACAAAGGATGATGTCGAGGAGCGCTACCGCAAGTACCGCAACTTGGTGCAGTTCTAACATAAAATAAATAGTTGCCCGCCTAATTGTCTGCATGGGAAGAACAGAGAAAAAACTCCTTGGCAAGAACGCCGACGTAATTATCGAGATTTTGAAAAAAGCCTACTGCGATGAAATGCACATCTTTCACTACTTTTGGTACGTCAGCATAAACATGGAAGGTATCGGCCTTGTGACCTATGCAACAGCATTAAAGACACAGGCCACCGGCGAGCTCATGCATGCCGAGCTTTTGTCAAACAGGATTTCAGAGCTTGGGGGCAGGGCGCCAAGCGACCCTGCAGAATGGCCAAAGTACAGCACGATAGGCGAGCTTGACCCTGCAAAGCACCTTACACTCCGTGCTGCACTAGAGCGAGCGACGCAGTTTGAGGGAAAAGCTGTAGAGAACTACAATAGCTTGGCAAAAAAGGCGCTCGAGCTGGGGGATTTCGTGACGTATAACCTTGCAACTACAATCCTCGCTGATGAAGTAAAGGACGAGCAGCACACAGAAGACATACTAAAGTCGCTAGAAGTAAAGTAACATGGCAGTCAATCTTTCAAACGCCGAAGAAGCGATAGTTTCAGAGCTCAAGATTAGCCAGGATGAAGCCAAAGCATTTCTGACAATAGTCAAGAACGGCAAGATGGATCCGGCAAGGATTTCTGTCGCGCTGAAATGGAATGACGAGCAGCGCGCATTACAGGCGGCAAAGTCGCTGGTCGGCAGGGGCATGGCGATAGAGATAACAAAAACGGAATTTGAGTCGCTCCACCCGCGCTTTGCAATCACAAACCGCTACCGGAGGCGATGCGAGGAAGACGGCATCCCGTTCAAGAAGAACCTGAAGGTGGACAACATCGGGATCGTTCTGGAAAAGCCTTACGAGGATGCAAGAACTAAATAAGTGGCGCCTTGCAACAGGAATATCGCATGACGACTTCAGACCCGACTGGCGGCGACAAGGTAGTCTACTTCGGGGTAATCAATATCAACGAGAATGGCAGGACAATAGGCTCTGTGGATGTCTGGCGCAGCCTACTGACAAAGGAAAAGTTTTGCGAGGAAAAGCGTCTTGGAATCGAGGAAATAGTCGACTATATCGGCATGCCAAAGATAGACAAGGACAAGAAATGGGCAGTCGCGATAAGCAAGAACAGAAAGGGCCACCTGCGCTGGAGGCTGGTAAAGCTAGTAAAGGAGGGCAAGTTCACGTTCCTTGACGCTGATGACAAGACAGTCGAGGTAAATTCCAAGGATTTCAAGATAACCGATTCAGAGTGGTGGAGCTTTTTGGTTGAAGAGAATGTGAACCGCAACATGGAAGTGGCGGATGGGCCAAAGAAATGATGCATAAAGACGACGATGACTTTGCAGTTACTGTGTTTGTGAAAAGCGCAAGCGGTAGCGAAGTGGCGAGCAAGCTGTCGGGATATTTTGTAGTCAAGGGGCAGGAATTCCGCTTTACGGCAATCGCGTTTGGCAGAATCGGCGGCCACAACGCAAGCGTCAAGGTGCCAAAAACCACACTTGCAAAAATAGCAAAAATGGGAATCGACCCCGAGCAATTGCAGTTGACAATACAGCGCAAACTGATCGAAGGCGACGTTGTGCTGCCGGAAGGGATAAAGCCGCCATCAGAGTAGGGAGCCTTCAAGCGCTTTTCCGCAGGCGCATTTTGCGCGCTTGTTTGGGATTGCAGGCACGAGATCCGCTATCAGCTTTTTCGTTTTTTCCACGTTCTTTGACAGCGTCTCGATTATCTCTGCCGAGCTGACAGGTTTGTCTGCCCACACGTCATAATCAGTGACAGTGGATATCGACAGATAGCAAATCTCGGCTTCCCTTGCAAGCGAAACTTCGGGCACTAGAGTCATGCCAATGATTTCAGCCTTTATGACGTCGCGGAAGAACTTGGACTCTGCCCTTGTCGAAAAGCGCGGGCCTTCGATGCAAACTGAAGTCGCCCTGTCATGCACCGGGAATTTCAATTTCTTTATCCTGTCGATTGCAATGTCGCGGAGCTCCGGACAGAACGGGTCGGCTGTCGAAACGTGAGCCACCTGTCCGCCATCATAGAATGTATATTCGCGTTTTTTCGTAAAGTCGATGAACTGGTCAGGGATTGCAATGTCGCCGGGCTTGTAGCTTTCTTTCAGGCTGCCTACTGCGGAAGGCGCTAGTATTCGCTTGACTCCAAGCTGCTTCAGCGCCCAGATGTTTGCCCTGCTGTTTATCTTGTGGGGTGGAATCCTGTGACCCTTGCCATGCCGGGGTATGAACGCGACTTTGACACCGGCGTACTCGCCTATGTTGACAGAGTCGGAAGGCTCGCCGTAGGGCGTGTGTACCTTGACCTCGCGTTTGGCGCTGAAAAGCCCCGGATCATAGACCCCGGTACCGCCAATTATGCCAATATCTGCACTATTCGCCACGATAGGTCACCAGTGACTGGACCTTGTAGCCCATCTTGCGCAGTCTGTCTGCGCCATGCAGGTCGGTTAACTCTATAATGAATGCAAAGCCTACGACCTTGCCTCCTACCTCTTCAATCAGTTGCGAGGCCGCAACTGCGGTCCCGCCAGTGGCAATGAGGTCATCGGCGATCAGGAAGTTCTTGCCCTTGCCAAGGGCGTCATGCTGGAGCTCCATAACGGCGCTGCCGTATTCGATGTCGTATGATTTTTTGAGAGTCTTGCCCGGCAGCTTGCCTGCCTTGCGGATCATTATCACGCCGGTGCCAAGCTTCATGGCAAGTGCAGTCGCTGTCACAAACCCCCTTGCTTCAATGCCGGCAACCGCGTCTATCTTGCTCTTGCCGTACCTGCGGTGGAATTCGTCAGCGATGTAGTTTAGCGCTTCGTTGCTTCGAAAGACTGGATTGATGTCGCGGAACATGATCCCGGGCTTTGGAAAATCAGGATAGTTGCCTATGATATCACGAAGGTCAAACTGCTTGGCTTTTACTACCACGCCACTAAAGGCACATTCTGGCTGTAAAAAAGATTGCGAAGCCACAATACTTTATACGCTCGTGCTGCGGAATAGCCTATAGTGCCAACAGAACAGCAGATCCAGTTCCGCGAGAGGATAAGTCACCTGAAGGACTTTAACGAGGCGTTTGAGCTGGTGAAAGCCGTTGTCTTGCAAAAGTTCAGGATGCACCGCGCAGGATTGAGTCTCATACTTCAAATGATGCCAAGCAACCTTGGCGCCTACCACATGCTTGGCTCAAACGCGATAGTGATGAACAGCTATCTTTTAGCCGCAGTCAAGAAAATTGCCGGCTCGATTGAAGAGTACAATTCGTACATGTTCATGGTGCTCGCGCACGAATACCTGCACAGCCTTGGAATAGTGGACGAAAACACTGTGCGCCAGATGACATACGAGCTCTGCACCTGGATGCTCGGCGGCGACCACCCTGCGGCAAAGATGGCAAAGGAAGACCCGTCGACTCTGTATCCTGAACTGAGGTCGTTGATGCAGTCGCAATTCAGCAGGGAATTTCAGGTTGTCGGGAATTTTGACAGGTCCAACCAGACATACATCCAGTAATTAGCTTGACCTAAATTTTGCATAAAAATACTGGAAAATGGCGTCATTTTTTTTATTAAAAGACAGCTGAGAAAATATAAATAACATTGAAGAGGTACGTTATTTCATCATGCCAATAAAGAATGGGGCAGAGTACATAGAGAGCCTCAGGGGTAGGAAACTAAAGATTCTCCTTTTTGGGGAGCGCGTCAAGGAGCCTGTCGATCATCCAATGATCCGGCCGTCGATAAACGCGGTCGCAGAGACCTATGATCTAGCAGTCGAGGATCCCGAGCTCGCAACTGCCAAGTCCTCAATATCTGGCATGCCCGTCAACCGCTTTTTGCACATCGCGGAAAGCGCGCAGGACCTCGTCAACCAGAACAGGATGCAGAGAAAGCTAGGCCAGCTCACCGGCACCTGCTTCCAGCGATGCGTAGGAATGGATGCACTCAACTCGTTATATTCAACAACTTTTGAAATCGATGCCAAGCATGGCAAGCAATACCACAAGCGCCTGATCGAATTCATAAAGACGGTCCAGCGCGAAAATCAGGTGATAGGAGGGGCCATGACGGACGTCAAGGGCGACCGCAGCCTGTCGCCTTCACAGCAGGCAGACCCTGACATGTTTGTGCACATCACAAAGCGCGACGAAAAAGGAGTCTACATCACCGGCGCAAAGGCGCACCAGACAGGATGCATTAACTCGCACTGGATAATCGTCATGCCGACAATGAGGCTCAAGGCAGAAGACAAGGATTATGCAATCGTTGGCGCAATCCCTGTTGACGCCCCGGGAATCACCTACATCTACGGCAGACAGTCGTGCGACACGAGGAGCATGGAAGACGGCGAAATTGACGCCGGTAACGCCATGTATTCCGGGCAGGAAGCGATGATAATCTTCAAGGACGTGTTCATTCCAAACTACCTGATATTCATGGACGGCGAGTACGAGTACGCTGCTATGTTGGTCGAGCGCTTTACCTGCTATCACCGGCGCAGCTACGTCTGCAAGACCGGCCTTGGCGACGTTCTGATCGGCGCGGCGGCTGCAATCGCCGACTATAACGGCGTCGCAAACGCGTCGCACATCAAAGACAAGCTGGTCGAGATGACCTACCTTAACGAGTCCATATTTGGCGCAGGCATCGCGTCCTCGTACCAGGCCCACAAGACGGCATCTGGCAACTGGCAGAATGACGACATGCTAGCAAACGTCTGCAAGCACAGCGTCACCAAATTCCCGTACGAAATTGGCAGGCTTGCACAGGACATCGCCGGCGGCTTGATGGTAACGATGCCATCAGAGAAGGACTTTCGCAGCTTGGAAGCCGGTCCGCTCTTGGAGAAATACCTGAAGGGAAGAAAGGGGGTCTCGACAGAGAATAGGGTAAGGATACTCCGGCTTATCGAGAACATGACGCTTGGCAGAAACGCGGTAGGCTACCTGACAGAGTCGATGCACGGCGCAGGGTCGCCACAGGCTCAGAGAATCCAGATCGCCCGGCAGATGCAGCTCGAATACAAGAAAAAGATCGCCAAGAGGCTTGCAAAGATAAAGGAAGGCGAAGCATCCGAGACGATGCCCGAGTCTTCAGAATACTTTGACAAGATATTTGGCGCAAAAGAGAAGAAAAAGTCAAAGTAGCCTTCCTCATCTTCTGATGGTATAACCCCGATATCGCTAGCGACTTTTTGGCTATTACTTTTTCTCTATTCTTCAAGTCAACTTTCATTCAAAAAGGGTTATTTATCGGTTCGACGTCTATATTGTATTACTGCTTACGGGGTTATGTGATTGAAATTAAATGAGGCACAGATCGAGGATCTCACCGGGAAAGTTTTTCGAACTATAATTAGCAACGGCAAGGATGGCATACTGCAGTCAGAGCTGTGGAAGGAACTGGACCTGACTAGCCGCGACGGCTCTCGCGTGGCCATCCGCCTTGAAAAGCGCTCCCTGATCAGGCGCGAAAAAATACTTGAAAGCGGCCGGTGGACCTACAAACTTTATGCGGTCAAACTGCCAGTTGACACTGTGAGCATCGAACAGGCGCCCTGTTTGACATGCCCTGTCGAGCACATGTGTTCTCTTGACGGTTCTTACAGCCCGACCAGCTGCAATTTGATTGAAGACTGGCTCATCACTTCTTTTAACAATGCCACTGAACAGAAAAACCAAAAGCCTGTTAATAAAAAATGAGACTTGCTGATGCGCGACGCGACCAGTACCGCAGGCTGGCAAAGGATCAGGGTTTCCGCGCCAGGTCCGCCTACAAATTATTACAGATAAACAATTCTTATCATATCCTCAGAAAAGGCGGCAAGGTTGTAGACCTTGGATGCGCGCCAGGCGGGTGGCTTCAGGTGGCAACAAAAGAAGTGGGCGGCAACGGGAGGGTTGCCGGCATTGACCTCAAGGAAGTAGAACCTGTCGCCGGGGCCACCGTTATACAAGGCAGCATCGAAGACCCAAATGTAGCCGGCAAGATGATCGAGATTTTGGGCGGCAAGGCCGACGTCATCTTGTCAGACATTGCACCAAATGTGAGCGGCGTGTGGGATGTTGACCACGCAAGGCAGATCTCCCTAACAGAGAATGCGCTTTTCCTTGCGCAGAAGGTGTTGAGGGAGGGCGGCAGCGCGGTATTCAAGGTGTTTGAGGGGGATATGCTAAACGACTTTCGGGCAGAATTGAAAAAGAGCTTTGGCAAGGTGCTTCTCAGCAAGCCTACTGCAAGCAGGCAGGAGAGCAGCGAGCTTTACATGGTCTGCTCCGGATTCAAGCCTCAACAAATCTCGGGATGATTTCAATTAAACCAAATAACCATTGGTCGAAGTTGATTAAATTAATTAACCTGTAAAACAATTCTGTAAAGTACTGACAGCCAAGATGCCACCGCATTCTACGGGCTATGAAAAGAGCCCTGCCCCAGCCAAAGGCACAAGCCCCTCAAAGGAGGCTCCCACTGTGCACAGCAGGGTTCTGGTGCTTTGCATAGACAGGGATGACGACATTGGCTCAAAGGGCGGCATAGAGACCCCAATAGTTGGCCGCGACGCGTGCATCAATGCCGGCACGAGACTTGCCATAGAGGACCCGGAAGACGCAGACTCTAACGCCATCTTTGGCGCAGTCAAGACCTATGAGGAGCTTGTGAGCAAGGGCTATACCGCAGAAGTGGCAGTTGTCGCCGGCAAGTTCAACAGGGGTGTTGAGGCGGATGAGAAGATAAGCCTCGAAGTGAAAAGCATCCTTGAAAAGTATCACGCCGATGGCGCGGTCATTGTGTCAGACGGCGAGGACGACGAGACGGTCCTGCCAGTCATACAGTCACGGGTGCCCGTAATCTCTGTACAGCGCATAATAATCAGGCACAGCAGGAGCGTCGAGTACTCGTATGCTGTACTTGGGCGCTACCTCAAGATGCTCGTTTACGATCCGCAGTATTCCAAGTTCTTTCTGGGCGTCCCCGGGGTGCTTCTTGCAGCCGGCGCCCTTGCAGTGATTTTTGACGCGGCAAAGTGGGTGACTGCAATCCTGCTCGCGATACTTGGCGGCGCGTTCATTGTCCGGGCGTTTGACATCGACAAGGCGGTAAACTCGCTTGGCAGGCTGACGCCCACCAGCTTTATCCGGATATTCTCCATAATAGCCGGCATCCTGATCATACTTGCCGCAATAGCGAACGGCATCTCCAGCGTTCCGCAGGAAATGCTCAGGCCGAACATGAGCGCGTTCGACGTCATTTCAAACAGGCTGTTAGTTGGAAGTTTCGCCCACGGTCTGATAACACTGCTTTGGATAGGCATCGCGACAATTCTTGGAGGGTCGGTGCTTACCAACTGGTTCAGGGGAAGTGTGAGGGTGCTATCTGACATACTGCGCCTTGTAGTGCTGGCGCTGCTCTACATTCCTGTATTGCAATTCACGTCCGTCCTCACGGAAGGCACCAACCCATTCACCCTGATCTCGTCACTACTGATAGGACTTGCAGTGTCGCTGGTAGCCGCCACGTTCCTGTACCAGTATTTCAGGCACAGAAAGGGCGGAAGCGAAGTTCTGAAACACTAATGTACCGGCTGCCCAGAGTGACAAGCATGCCAGAGCATGGCGACTATGATCCGCAGCAGCAGAAATGGCACTGCAGCTACTGGATGTCAGAGCAAGAGTGGCTTGACATCCACGACTATGCGCCTCCTGTGCTGCAAGCGCAAGAGGATGAAGAAGAGCAGGAAGACGAAGAAGAATGACTCTGCAAAAAGCTTACAAACAAGCTCATTAATTTCAATACGTGGCAGATGAGCGCTCCTCCGGTGCAGTGGTATTTTACAAGGAAGGCACTGCCGAGCCTGAATACCTGCTGCTGCACTACACCGCCGGCCACTGGGACTTTCCAAAGGGCAACATTGAAGCCGGCGAGAACGAAAAGCAGGCAGCTGTTCGCGAAATACGGGAAGAAACCGGCATCACCGACGTGGAATTTATCGACGGCTTTCGCATGACTATCAGCTATCGCTACCGGCACGGCAGAAGGCTCGTCGAAAAGGAAGTCGTGTTGTTCCTTGGCCAGACGCGCACAAGGCAGGTGACTATTTCGCATGAGCACATCGGCTTTGCATGGAGGAACTATCAGGACGCGATGCAGCAACTGACATACCGCAATGCGAAAAACTTGCTGTCTGCTGCCAAAGACTTTATGCAGCAACGCTCACTTGCTTATCGCTAGTATCCTGCCCTGCATTTCTTTTGCAGCCTTGGCGGGCTGTTCTGCTTCAACTATCGCTCTGCCAACCATCAAGTAGGCTGCTCCGCTTTTGATTGCATTTTCCAAGTCGCCTCCCTGCGCGCCGACTCCAGGCGAGTAAATGGGAATGCCCTGTTTTGCAACCTGCTTTAGTATATCGAGCTGTGTCGCGCCGACCACTATTCCATCTACGCCAGCTTCCGTTGCCCTGTCAAGGAATGTTTTGTACAGCGGCTGTCCTCCTTTTTCTTCAAGGCCGTATCCCTCGCTTGCGCCGGGGTGGCTCATGTAGACAAGCGCGATCACGCCGGCATTCCTCCTGTGGGCGTTTTTGGCAAGCGCCGC
>JAJPHX010000163.1 GCA_021325075.1 Nitrososphaeraceae archaeon
GCCCTTGCAAATGAGATAGACTGCTGCAAAAGCCGGCAGCTCTGCAGATTCCTTTGATATGTTGAACGACTCGCCCTTTAACTTTAGCTTGACGTGTGTTTTGACCCTGACGCTGACTTTATTTGCGCCAAGCAGGCAGGCGTCGTTGAACGGGTTGAACGATTCCAGATCAGTACACCTTGTCTTTGCAAGACCGCTCTTGCTGTTGAGCGTGCCGGGCATCCTGAAAATGCGGTGCACGTCTGTAGTCACCTGCAGGTCTATCCTGACTCCCATTTCTTTGGCCATCCTGTCAAGTTCTGCCTTAAAGCCCGCGTATCCTCCCTTTTGGTCGACCAGGTGCTTGAGCTTGATGATCGACGAGCTGTCAATTTTCAGCTTGTCCGCTATCCTGCCCCTCCAGCCGTATTCGATTCCGCCCCTTGGGAACTTGATAAACGACATGTTCTCTTCCCTTCCTCTCCTGACTCCGACACTCTCTGCCATCAATCCTGTCCCTGACAGGTAGCCGACAACGTCAGAGCGAGCCTGTGGGTCAAGCGGGACGTACTCGCTGTCGGTTATATGGATGTGGAAGCCGTTGTTGCCAGAAAAGTAGACGCGGATGTTTTCGCGCTGCATCCCAAGGTCACCTGTCAGAAACTCTACCAGACGTTTGACCTCCTTCTTTGACCCTTCTATGCACTTGCTGCACGGGATCGAAACATGATCTGCTTTTTTGCCGCCACATAAGGGACAGGAATACTCCTTCTTTTCATCAAAAGTGGACGCGTGGCCGCAGCTTATACAGATAGGGTAGGTGTGCGAAGGAACGCAGGGCAGGTCAAGATCCTTGCCGTCAATGTCAAAAATCAGGTCGGCTCCTGTCCACTGTTTTTCCTGCATGGGCAGAGTCGGAGACCTATAGTATGCGTTTGAGCAGTAGACGTCTGAAGGCACTTCCTTGACAAGCATCGCGTGGAGCTCCTTGATGCTGCCAAATGAAAGGTGCCTTGTCATGCCCAACTGACCAAACTGCGCATACCCAAATTCGCGCTGCTCTATCTTTTCCGGCTCTTCCACCCCTTTTGCTTGCTTGAAGTAGTATTCCCGAAAAGCCCCCTTTACCACCGGGATTGTCTTTACAGCCTGTATCATTTCCTCTTCCTGCCAAACTGGACCGGGTTGATTATGCCGTCGCATTCCGCGGTTGCAAAGCACAGGTTTTCGTTGCGCAGCTTTTCGCAGGACGGTACCGAGTATTTTGTCCTGCTCCCCTTCATGCCCGCAAGGTGCTCCACCTGATAGCGCGTTATCTTTTCGTTAAAGTCGGGGGCGTTTTGGAACATCATCACTATTTCGTCCACCGGCTTGCCTATAGCCAACATGTAGGTTGCAAGCATCACCCTCGCAGAGTGGGGCAGGTTCTCGCCCTTGGACATCACTTCAACCGCGTGCTTGACGCATGGTGGGTATTCTGTCACAGCACTTATCTTGTATTCGTAGCGCGGCGCGAGCCTGGCTCTCAGCTCATCCGCTCTGACTTTGATTGCCTGCGGAAGAGTGGGAAGAGTCATGGCCTTGACCTTGTCGTAAATAAGCACAGACAGCTCGTTTCGGACAAGCCTGACTGTTTCGTCTGCGTCCAGATAGACATGGCCGGCATGGACAAGCCTATTTATGAGCTTCCATTCCTGTTCGTGGAAGTGCGAGGACCTTGCAAGGTAGTCTGCCACCCTGACTTTGAAGAGCCTGCCGTCCTCTGCCACGTCAATTTTGAGCTTGAACAGGTCTTCAAAGATCTTGGCAAAGAGCGAGCGCCTCTGCGTCTCGCTCTGCTGCTTAAGGTCCTGCGTCAGGAACTCTTCTGCGCGCCTTGCCTCCGACAGCGCGTATTTCTTCAGCACCGGCTCTATCCCTATAGATTTGACCATTATGAGCGACACGATAAACGTAAGAATCTCGATTTCGTACCTTTCGAGCTTGTCGTAGACATTGCCGCCAGCCCCAACTTGTATCCGCTCTGTTGCCCTGTCGATGATGTCTTTCATGTCGGGCCTTTCAAGCTCTTCCCAGCCAAAGCCAGACTCGCGGAGGTATTCGCCGGCTTCATTCAAGAAAGGGTACTTTGCCAGGTCGCCAGTCCCCATCCTAATCGACGACAAGATCACTAGTCATAAGCTGTACTACCATAAAAATGCCATTGAATTTCGACAGGTTAAAGTACGCATCTGCCTGCCACCTATGCGAGAAATGGGCATCAGAGTGGGGTTCCATGTGTCAATTGCCGGAGGAATTTCAAATTCTGTAGATAACGCGAGAAAGATAGGGTGCACGGCGTTTCAGATATTTAGTAGAAACCCCCGAGGGTGGGCTGCCAAGCCACTGGCACCGGCAGACGTAAAATTGTTCAAGGAAAAACTGGCCGCGAGTGGCATCGAAAAAACTTCAGTCATCGTTCACATGCCCTACCTGCCAAACCTGTCCGGGCCGGAAGGTGAGTTTTACCAGAAATCCGTTGAAACCCTCGCGGGAGAAATGCAGAGGTGTGCAGCACTTGCAATCCCGTACCTTGTGATACACCTTGGAAGCCACATGGGCAAGGGGACAAAAAGCGGAATAGGTCAGCTGGTAAATGCAATGAATTCTGCACGCGACAAATCAAAAACAAAAAACGATCCTGTTGTGCTTTTGGAGAACAATGCCCGGCAAAATAACAGCGTCGGAGGCAACTTTGAAGAGCTGCGGATGATCCTTGACCATCTGGACTCAAAAGGGTATGGTGTATGCCTTGACACGTGCCACCTGTTTGCGTCCGGCTATGACCTGCGGACAAGGGAAAACGTCAACGACACCATTGCGCATTTTGACAAGGTTGTTGGGATAAAGCATCTTCAAGCGATACACCTTAACGACTCAAAGGGAGCCTTCAAGTCCGGCCTTGACAGGCACGAGCACATCGGCCTTGGCTCAATCGGAAAGGAAGGTCTTGCGTCATTTGTCAACCACAAAGACATCGGGAGCCTGCCGATAATAATGGAAACGCCCATTGACAAAAAGAGGGGGGACGAGCAGAATCTCCAAATCGTCCTCGGCTTTGCAAGATGACGCTAGCCGGTCTTGAGCCTGTGAGAGTCTATCCCTGCACCGTTCTTTGTGTATGTTATGATGAGAGTATCACCCACGTTGTACGGGCAATCATGGATCTCCCTTGGTTCGTTGTCTGACGGCTCGACAATACATACGCCTGCCTGCTTTATCGTCACCTTCACTTCTTCCGTGATCTGCTGCCTGAAAATGATGTCTTTGAGGGGAAATCCCTGAACCATCTGTATGAGCATGAAGGCTCCGAAAAATGCGAGGCCAAACATTATCGCAAGCTTTTTTGTTGACATTCTTTCAAATTCTGACGAATCAGAAGGGAAAGACACATCCCTACAACTCAATCATTTCTAAAAAACTTTTTTTTAAGTGGATTCTACAGCCTGCTCTATAGCTTCTTCCTGCTCGAGCCACTCGTCAAAGTACGCGAGAAGGAGATGCGCGGCAAGCTCTTCCTTTGTGTGATCAACCTTGAGATGAACTGGCATGTAGTCCGGCGTAAAGAAGAGGTTGCATATGTAACAGAACGGGTTTCTTTCATGCTCTGTCAACAAATCGATCCATCTTATCTGGCTGTCAATATAAGAGCTACTTTTTTGACAATCTCGTCAATGCAGTACGCCAACATTATATTCACTAAATCGACAGTAGTGGGATCCTGCTATTTGTAAACGAGTATGTCCGGATGCCTGACATCAACTGGTCTCTGCCCGCGCTGTCATGGCAAGGACATATTTCTTCTTATATTGCAAGCCCGCATTACGTCTGGTTGGCCGAGGATCATGGAGACAAGAGAGTCGATCATTGACGATTTGAGGAAACTTGGAGTCCAGGTAAACCAGATTCTCTCTTATCGCCCAACAGACCAGCAGCTCAAGGAAATGAGGGATGGCCTTTTGAGGCTGCAAAAAATGAAAGCAAACTTTAACAAAAATTCTTGAGCGTACGGAGTAAAACAAGTTATAAGTAGGTCAGCAAGATGTTCTTTTACATATGGTCTTTGGCAGGGACGTGAGGCTTTCCCGGATATTGAAGGATGGCAAGATGCTGTGCATACCAATGGACCACGGCATCAGCAACGGCCCCATAAGGGGACTTGAGGATGTGCACGGCATGATATACCAGTGCGCCGCCGCAGGCCTCACTTGCGTGCTTGTCAACAAAGGCATCATCAAGACAATGCCGAGGCCGCCGAACATCGGGCTTATCGCGCATTTTTCAGGAAGCACTTCGCTTGGTCCCGCCCCCAACAGAAAGATGCTGATGGGAAGCGTTGAAGAAGCGCTGAGGCTTGGAGCTGACGCAGTGTCGCTTCACATCAACATCGGCGCAAAGGAGGAGCCAGAGATGCTTCAAAAGCTGGGCATGATCTCTGACAAGTGCGACGAGTGGAGTGTGCCGCTAGTCGCCATGATGTACCCCCGCGGCGAGAACATCAAAAACCCACACGACCCGGAAATCGTGGCACACGCGGCAAGGATTGGCGCAGAGGCCGGGGCTGACATCGTCAAGGCGGTGTACACCGGCGACCCTGACTCGTTCAGGAAAGTGGTAAAGAGCTGCCCGGTGCCTATTGTGATTGCCGGCGGTCCCAAAGCCAATACTGACCGCGAGATACTTGAAATGTGCGCCGGTGCCATGTCTGCCGGTGCAAAGGGCGTGACCTTTGGCCGCAACATTTTCCAGCACAAGAACCCGCCAGCTATGGTGCGCGCTCTGCAAAAAGTAATAATTGAAAACAAGAACGTAAGAGAGGCATTAAAGCAACTTGACTGACGCAAAACCAAAAGAGCTGATAGTGAGGCCTATAGCGACAAAATCCGCGCTGGCCGGCTTGCTCTCAAAAATAAAAGAGCAAGGCATTTCCATCCTGAACATCGATCCAAAGCAGGTCGCAGGCAAGAACTTCCGTACGATATATGAGTCGGAAGACGCCGACATGGTGATCTGCAAGACGTTTGACCAGTTAAAGAGCCTCAGGCCGTCTGGCAGAAGCATTGGATATTTCAAAAAAGTTCTCAGCAACGCCGACGTGGACGAAATTGAAAGGGCATCTCTAGCCGGAGCCGAGTTTGTAATAGTAGACGCGTCTGACTGGAAGATAATTCCTCTTGAGAACATTATCGCCAAATTGCACAAATCTAGAACCAAGGTGTTCACCACTGCAAAAAGCGCAAAGGAGGTCACAACCATGTTTGCAGTGCTGGAGCTTGGAGTCGACGGCGTGATACTGTCGACTGACAGCGAAGAAGAAGTCGAGAAGGCTAGGCAGCAGCTCGACACAACGAAATTCCCGATAAAGACCGCCAAGATTGTAGAAATAAAGGACGTGGGGACTGGCGAGCGCGTCTGCGTCGACACCGCCTCGATGATGAGTATGGGCGAAGGGATGCTTGTAGGCAGCAGGTCGAACTTTATGCTTCTTGTACACAACGAGTCAGTCGGGTCGTCTTTCACGTCGCCACGGCCGTTTAGGGTGAACGCCGGCGCAGTCTACTGCTATACCATAACGCCTGACGGCAAGACGCATTACCTTGAAGAAATAGAGTCGGGAAGCGAGGTATGGATAGTGAACAAGGAAGGCATGGCAAGAAAGGCAGTCGTTGGAAGGTCGAAAATAGAAACACGCCCACTGAGGATGCTAAGGGCGGAAATTGACGACGAGAGCGGCACGGTGATACTGCAAAACGCCGAGACTATTCGGCTGATGACAAAAGACGGCAGGTTACTGTCCGTGACAGAAGTCAAAGTTGGGGACGAGGTGCTCGGGTACGCAAAGTCCGCGTCAGGCCGCCACTTTGGGATGGAAGTAGACGAGTACATCGTCGAAAAATAGTCCTGCACTTTCTCGCAATTTTAGCTCAAAAAAGCGAGCTGAAAACGTAGCATGTTTTTAGTTCGTTGTATATTACTTTAGAGCATGCGGGATATGGACAAACTATTCAAGCATGCGTAATGCTTGCTCAGGAAGAAATTGTAAACCAGATTGTTGCCGGCAACTGCAAGGATGTGCTGCAGAGGCTCCCGGCAAATTCCATTCAATTGACGATAACCTCTCCGCCATACCGAAACGCGATAAACTATGACATGCACGCGTCGGGCAACGGAGAATACTATAGGGGCAAGCTCAACCTCGACACCAACGACTACCTGAACGACATGGCAGACATTTTCGGCGACAAGGTTTACCGGGTCACAAAAGAAGGCGGGTACTGCTGCATTGTGATAGCAAACGAAGTGGTCAATGGCACAATACTACCGCTGCCGCACATGCTGCTGTCAAGGCTTGTACAGCCGTTTGGCAAGTGGCAGCTGCACGAGGAAATAATATGGCACAAGGTGACAGGTGGCACGAACAGGTATGGCTCGTTTGTGATAAACCCGTACCCGAAATACTATCGTGCAAACATCATGCACGAATTCATTCTGATACTGAGAAAGGGCGACGTCAGCAGTGGCCGGACACAGAGAAAAGGCGCGCTCCCCGCGACACATGAAGAGTGGACAAAAGAAATCGCAAATTCAGTCTGGCATATCGCGCCTGTTCCCCCGGGGTACATTGCTCATCCATGCCCGTACCCTGAAGAAATCCCGTACCGCTTGATGAAGCTCTATTCGTATGAAAATGATACAGTACTCGACCCGTTCAACGGCAGCGGCCAGACCACCAAGGTGGCACACCACTTTGGCCGGCGCTACGTCGGAATCGATCTGGTGAAAGAATACGTTGATCTTGCCAGATTGCGGATTGCAAGCGAGCCGGTGCACATAAGGGACGAGGCGCTCATCGCCAACTGGAAAAAGATCCCGTCGCACTATACAAAAAAGCACCGCTAAGACATTTTTATTGCAGTATGCATCATCCTGTGTATGGGCAAAGACACTATACAGTCAGAACCAATAGCCGGCCTCTTCAAGGGAAAGAATTTTGCATTTATGGCCACGATTATGGAAGACGGGTCACCTCAGGTTACTCCAACTTGGATTGACGTTGATGGCGACTACATCATCGTCAATACCGCAGAAGGGCGGCTGAAGCAAAAGAATGTTTCACGAGATCCGCGCGTCGCGCTTTCACTTGTCGACAGTGCAAACCCGTACAACATGGTTACAGTCCGCGGGCGGGTGGCCGAGCAGACTGCAAAGGGAGCGGACGAACATATTGACAAGCTGGCCAAAAAATATCTTGGTCTTGACAGGTATCCGGGCCGCGCTCCGGGAGAAAAGAGGATAATCCTAAAGGTAAAACCGGATAAAGTATACCACCAAAAGCCGCGCTAGGTCGGCCGGGTATTGCGCTCTTTGAGCAGGCGCCCAAGTGCCTTTTGCCTGATGGCCCCGTCCACATATGCCGCGTCGCAATTGCTGCAAACAGAGTAGATGGCGGCGCTGTCCTGGCTTGGAGTTATCACCTTTTCCCATCGGAGGCCGGAAGAGCTCTTTGAGCAAACTACGCAGCCCACTTTTCCTTCAAGCGCCGAGCCGTCGGCACCTGTGTACATCGCGTACATCTCGTACCCTTCATCTTCGAGCGGCTTCCATGCCTTGGAGAACGACTCTATCATTGTCCGGTCAAACCCGAGTGATTCCAGCCGTGCAACGTGCTCCTGCATCGAAGGCATGATGCATTTAGAGCAAGGCGGGGATTAATAATCTGTAGGCGGTTATGACACACACGGGTTTAACAATTCTGCTCTCATATCGGCAATCAAATGCAGCCACGAAAAAAGAAAATAGTGGTGATGGCAGCTATTACCCTTGGCATCGTCGCCTTTGCCTTCCTGCTCCCAATAGTCATAATGCCGGTGGCACTGTCACTTATGCGTGCGGGCAACTGCACCGACTATGGCTGCGCTCAATCGCTTTACAGCAAGTGCGGCGCGTACCAAACATCCGGCGATTCTGCAAACCTGCTTGATTCGATGGTGCGGGGAATTCAGGGCATGGCGTGCATGATGGGAATGGATGATGGAACCAAGACAAGCGCTGCCGCCAACCCTGTCACCCTTAATAAGGTGTGACTGCCTAGGATAAATATGTCCGCGGCAACTTCTGGTTCCAAGTCTCCAAAGCAGCAACGCTGCAACCTCTGCGGCAGGGTTTTTGACAGTGCCGAACTGCTAGAGGCCCACAAAAAGATGGATCACGGAAGCAAGAGTTCTCCGCCCGCCGGCGTGGGATAACTAATTAATCTAGCTCCCAAGCCATAACAGGCATCTTGGCCGCCAAGATTTGCGTGTCAATAGCAGAAGATAAAGTCCCGCTTCTTGAAAAGCAGGCGGAAAGGGCTTTTGAGCTCGGAGCAGACTATGTAGAGATCCGGTTCGACTTTGTCAGGCCGGACCAGCTGCAGGCGGCCATTGACTCTGTCAAGGGCATAAAAGGCAAGGCAGTGTTTACACTTCGCTCAAAAAATCAGGGAGGCAGGTTTGATGGAAGCGAGCAGGAGCGTCTGGGCTGGCTGCACAGGATGGCAGAGCAAAAGCCGATGCTGGTAGATGTCGAGCTTGATTCTATCAGGGAAAATGATTCGCTGGCAAATTTCTTTGACGAGCAGAAAACTCCGATCCTCGTGTCGTGGCACGATTTCAATCAGACGCCGCCAAACGACAAGATAGCCGATCTGCTTTCTGAAATGAGGATCTACAGCAACTACGTCAAGGTTGTGACTACGGCAAAGAGCGTGCAGGATTCGCTGAGGCTGCTTGAAGTATACGAAAACACGATAGGTCTGCACCCGGTAATCTTTGCAATGGGAGAAGCAGGCGTGGTGTCGAGAATCCTGTGCACGGTCGTTGGCAACGCGCCTTTCACTTATGCGAGTCTTGAGAGCGCGGTTGCGCCGGGCCAGCTCACGGTAAAGCAGATGAGGGCGCTGTACAACAGGATGAAAGCATAGGCTGTAGGATTTTCCTACGCGCTTTTGTTTTTTATCATGCAACAGGCAGATTACGCCACAGGATTCGCCCTCCATTCATATCCCTTTGGAGACCAGACCAGCGATATAGGAGGCGACATCCTTTCATTACCTTCGAGGGTATATAAGACAGGATCGGATATTCGCACCTAGGCAATGCAGGGCTCTGTCAAGACTTATTGCATCATAGGCGATCCGATACATCACTCGCTTTCGCCGGGAATGCAAAATGCCGCCTTTAACGCCCTTGGCCTCAACTGCACCTACATTGCGTTCAGGGTTCCAGTCAACGAGCTCAAAGAGTCTGTAGAGTCCCTGCGCAGCATAAACATTGCCGGCTTTAACGTCACCGTGCCCCACAAGGTCAGGGTGATGGATCACCTTGACGAGCTCGACGCGACTGCAAAAAAGGCAGCTGCCGTCAACACGGTCAACAACATCGAGGGGATATTCAAGGGGTACAATACCGACATCCACGGGTTCATTGAGCCATTGCGCCGGCGGCAGGTGGACTTTGCAGGGATGCAGGTGCTCTTGCTTGGGGCCGGCGGGGCAGCCCGCGCAGTCGTCGCCGCGCTTTCAGAGGAAAGTGGAATTGCAAAAGTGGTGATTGCAAACCGCGACATCGAGAGGGCGAAAGGGCTTGCCAAGATGGGGTCAGACCTTGGCCTGAAATGCGAGGCGATCCCGCTTGACAAGGCACAGGATGTTTCGCCCGAGTCAGACCTGATAGTGAATTCGACGACACTTGGCCTGAACAACGAGTCAAGTATTATCGATCACGAGCACATCAAGAAGGGGAGCATCGTCTACGACCTCGTCTACCGGCCTGTTGTAACGGACCTTATCGAAAACGCCAAATATGCTCAGGCAAGTGTTGTATACGGCTACGAAATGCTAGTCGAGCAGGGGGCAAAGGGATTTGAGATATGGACAGGGATACCTGCGCCAAGGGACGCCATGAAGAAGAACCTGCTTGGGATATTTGGAGAGCCGACATGAAGACAAGAGCAACGATACACGGAGCAGTCTCGATAGTAAACGCCATAGCAACCGGCAACGGCTCATCGCTTGGAATTTCACTCAAGGTAATTGCAGAAGCAGAGCTTGGAAAGGGACAGGGCGTGCGGTTTGTGACAGGCAAGAACGACGACCGACTAGTGAACAACATCATTCGCAACACGATGCCAAAGGAAATGATAGAGGGCAACCTGGTAACTATAAGAGTAAAGTCCGAGATCCCGATTGGCTATGGGCTAAAGAGCTCCAGCGCTGTATCTAACGCTGTTGCTTTAGCATGCAGCCGGCTTGCAAGAGAAGATCTGGATGACTATGCGGTGCTTGACGCCGCTGTTAGAGCGTCACTTGATGCCAAAGTCTCTATAACAGGGGCGTACGACGATGCAACCGCTTGCTACTTTGGAGGCTTTACAGTCACGGACAATTATTCGCGCAAACTGATACGCAGGGAGGAAGCACCAGAGAACCTACAGGCAATCATTTTTCTACCCCGGGGCACTCCAAGAGGAGACGTGCACAAGCTGAGCAACCTGTCGGACCTCTTTAACGACGCGTTCAAGCTGGCAGAAGCCGGCGAGTATTGGAAGGCGATGAAGCTAAATGGAGTCATTGCTTCCGCAGCGCTCTCGTCCAGGTACCTGCCGATAATGGCGGCGATAGAGCATGGCGCGCTTGCAGCAGGAATATCTGGAAACGGCCCATCAGTGGCCGCAGTAGCATACGACGACGAAGTGGAAGACATCAAATCCGCGCTGTCAAAATTTGAAGGCAGAATAATCGTGTCTAGGATAAACAACCAGAAAGCAGGAGTGGAAGTGCTAGATGGTTAGCATACTTGTCAGAAAATCAAAGATAAGCGGGAGCGTGCGCTGTCCGTCAAGCAAGAGCTACAGCCACAGGGCGATAGCTATAGCGTCGCTTGCAGAGCGGCAGTCTACAATAACAAATGCGCTGCTTGCGCGCGACACGCTAGCCACGCTTGCAGGATGTCGCGCGCTAGGTGCAGACATCAAGCATGAAGGCACGACCGTTCAGGTGAAAGGCAAGCACAGCTTTGATCCGCCGGAAAACGTGGTAAACGCCGAGAATTCTGGCACCACCATCAGGATCATGACTGCGATGTCAGGCCTTGTAAAGAGCGGGTACACTGTCCTGACAGGTGACGAAAGCCTGCGCAAGAGGCCGATGCAGCCAATCCTTGACGCGCTTGGCCAGCTCGGAGTGCAAGCATATTCGACAAAGTTAAACGGCACACCTCCGCTGGTCGTAAAGGGCGGCGGCATCAAGGGTGGGACGACAATAGTTGACGGCAGCATCTCAAGCCAGTTTATTTCCGGTCTGCTCATTACCGGCGTCTATGCTGATTCTGATATCACGATGAGGATACAGGGCGACCTTGTTTCAAAACCGTATGTAAATGCGACGCTTGCCACAATGATGAGCTTTGGCGTCAGTGTAGAGCACACGCCGGATATGCTTGAATACACGATCAGAAAAGCCGAGTACCGGGGAACAAAGTTTGACGTGCCAAGCGACTTTTCAACAGCCGCACTAATACTGTCCGCCGGCGCGCTCGTAGGCGAAAAACTAAAGGTAAAGGGGCTCAACTTTTCACTGCCGCAAGGCGACTCGCAGATAGTAGAGATCATGAAGCAGATGGGCTGCAACATAAAGGCAGACAGGGCAAAAGGCGAAGTGGTGGTGCAAGGAGCAGGCGCGCTTGAAGGCGGCGACTTTAACCTGGCTGATACTCCAGATCTGCTGCCTGTGGTGTCGATACTTGCGCTCAAGGCAAAGGACAAGGTCACAATAACCGGAGTCGCCCATGCGAGGGTAAAAGAAACTGATAGGGTGGCAAACATCGCACAAGAGCTGGTGAAGTTTGGCGCGCGGATAAAAGAGTTCCATGATGGGCTTGCGATAACCGCGCCAAAGGTGCTAAAGAGCGCGTCGCTTGAAGCGTACAACGACCACCGCCTTTTCATGGCCTTTACGATAGCTGCGATGCTAACAGAAAAATCCATAGTCGCAGGCGCAGAATCTGTTGACGTGTCCTACCCAAACTTTGTCTCGGACATGAAAGACCTCGGGGCAAGGATATCGCCGGCGCCAGACAGGGAATAACCTGTTAGGGAAAAAGCCCATATATAGAACAGGGTCAACTTGCACCATATACTGAGCTGAAATGGGTGGTAGCATAATCGGCGAGCGCTTTGTCGCGCTCAGTTTTGGCGAGAGCCATGGCAGGTGCGTTGGGATTGCAGTGGATGGCTGTCCTGCAGGCCTGCCCTTGAACGAATCGGACATTCAGGGCCTGCTTGACCTGAGAAAGCCCGGCCATTCGGTAGTGACCACCCAGCGAAAGGAAGAGGACAAGGTGGAAATCCTCTCAGGAGTCTTTAACGGCTTTACAACAGGAGCGCCAATCTGCATGCTGATATGGAACAGGGATTCTGACTCGCGCTCGTACGATTTGATTAAGAACATCCCGCGCCCCGGCCACTCAGACTATCCCGCGCTCGTAAAGTACGGCGGGTTTGCCGACTATCGCGGTAGCGGCAGGTTTTCCGGCAGGCTTACTGCAACGCTGGTGATGGCCGGAGCTGTAGCTGGCAAGCTGCTAAAGAGTACCCTTGACATAGAGACAGTCGCTTATACTTCAGAGATTGGCGGCATCAAGGCAAATAATATCACAAAAGACAATATCGCAACCCGGTACACAAACGATGTTAGATGCCCGGATCCTGAAGCGGCCCAGAAAATGAAGGACGCTATATTGGCAGCAAGAAAGGACGGCGACTCACTTGGCGGGGTAATAGAGTGTGTCAGCACCGGCCTCCCGGTGGGCTTGGGCGAGCCGATATTTGGATCGCTAGAATCTGATCTCAGCAAAGCGCTTTTCAGCATACCTGCGGTCAAGGCAGTCGAGTTCGGGTCTGGCTTTGCAGGCAGCAAAAGGCGCGGATCTGAAAATAACGATCTATACTACCTGAAAGACGGCAAGGTCATGACTAGGACCAACAACTCTGGCGGCATACTTGGCGGGCTTTCAAACGGCATGCCACTTGTGATCAGGGTGGGGTTCAAGCCTGCCGCGTCGATAGCAAAGACCCAGGAGACTCTCGACCTCTCAAAGAACTCGCAGGCACACCTGCAGGTGCCTGGCAGGCACGACCCATGCGTGGTGCCAAGGGCGCCGCCGGTGGTCGAGTGTGCAGTCTCAATGGTCCTTGCAGATCATGCTATGCGAGCCGGCCTTATCCCGGCTGTCCTGAAGTGATGGCAATGGACAAGAGCGAAGAGCTAGAGTCGCTTCGGCAGCAGGTGCGCATCATAACTTCTGAAATAATGCGAAATGTTCACCAGAGGATGGATCTTGCAAGACAGATAGGGGAGGTAAAGGGCAGGCTTGGGATCGACGTGAAGGACGAAAAAGTAGAGCAGGACATACGCTCAATGGTCCTCGCGCTCGCCGGCGAGATAGGCATGAGCAACGAATTCGCCCTCAGGCTGCTCAACGTCCTGCTTGCAGAATCAGAGCTCGTGCAGGCGCAAAAGCAGCCGCAAAAAACCGTGCAAAAGCAGACACATCTTGGCATCTTTATGCGCGCCAAGCAGTTAGAGGCGTCGGGGAAAAAGATAATTCACATGGAAGTGGGCGAGCCGGACTATCCCCCTCCTGCCAAGGCTGGAACTGCCCTTGCAGAATCGTTCAAGCTAAAGCAGTACCATTACACGGACACCCGGGGAATTCCAAAATTGCGCGACGCCGTCGCAAAGAAGGAAGGCGTTACGGAGGATCGGGTGGTGGTGACGCCGGGCGGGCGTTTTGCAGTGTTTAGCGCCATCGCCTCGCTTGTAAAGGCAGGACAGGAGCTGATAGCCATCGAGCCGGCGTGGCCGGCGTACAAGGAATGCGCCGACTTTATTGGAGCAAAGACCCAGATACTGAAAACAACGCTTGAACAAAAGTGGACGCCTGACACAAAGCAGCTTGAAGAAATGATAAACCCCGGCACAAAGATGATTGTGCTCAACTACCCAAACAACCCGACTGGCAAAGTGCTTGATCGCAAGACCATGGACAGGATAGTGTCTATTGCCAGAGATAACGACCTGTACCTGCTGAGCGACGAAGTCTATGCAGACTATGCGTTCAAGAAATTCACCAGTATAGCAGAATACAACTACGATAAGAGCATCCTTGTGTCGTCATTTTCAAAGCGCTACGCGATGACAGGGTTTAGAGTAGGCTATGGAATTGCAAGCAAGGACATCATTGCAAAAATGGCAAAGGTTCAGGCGGTTGGGATAACGAGCGTTGCAGAGCCCATACAGCACGCGGCACTTGCAGCTCTTGGGGGAGACCCTTCGGAAAACATTGCGACAATGAAAAGGAGGCTGAAATTTGTATCTGCCCGGCTCGAGGAAATGTCTCTTCGCTTTGTCGAGCCGGACGGCGCAATGTATGCTTACCCGGAACTGCCGGCAGGCGAGGACATGTATATTGTTGAGAAAATGCTAGAGAAGGGCGTAGCGATAGCGCCGGGCAGCGGGTTTGGAGATTCTTACAAAAAGTTTGTTAGGATCTCTGCCTGCCAGCCGGAACAAGTGCTTGGAAAAGGGCTTGACATAATGGCGTCAGTGATAAAGGGGCAGGCATAAGATTGGAAGTTGCAATAGTAGGAGCCGGCGGCAAGATGGGGTCTTGGTTTGCCAACTACTTTTCGCAGAGAGCACAGGTCTCTGCCTATGACGTCAAAAAGTTCAAGATGCCAGAAGGCATCAGGGTTGCCGGCAGCATAAGCGCCTGCGTGAAAAATGCAGATTTTGTACTTGTATGCGTTCCAGTGAACGCAACTCCAAAAATAATCAAGGAATGCGCAAAAAGCACGAAGGCCGGCACAGTAATAGCGGAGATATCGTCAGTAAAACAAAAGACATTCCGCGCGCTTCTGAAAGTGCGAAAAGATCTGAGGCCTCTTTGCATCCACCCGATGTTTGGTCCGGGCGCAAACGAGAAAAAGCAGGCCAAGATACTGCTGGTTCCTGTCAGAAGCGAGCAGGCAGAGCTGAAAATTGCAAATGAAATGTTTGAAAGCGCCAGAATAACGGTGCTTCCTGATGCTAAAACACATGACAAGTCAATTGCAATAGTGCTTGGGCTGACGTACTTTGCAAATCTGGTCTTTGGCAAGGTCGCGTCGGCAAACAACCTTTCGCTGCTGAAGGAAATATCTGGAACCACGTTTGGACTCCAGTCGCTCCTTGCAGAAAGCATACTGACGGACGAGCCGGACCTGATCGTTGCCCTGATAAAAGAAAACCCGTTTGCCCGCAAATACATCAAAGAGTACCTGAAGGTCGCGTCGGCCACTGAAAAGCTGGTTTCTGCCAGAAGCAGCAAGGGGCTCAAAGCCGATCTGAGGAAAAACAAGTCAAGGCTCCAAAAGCATCAGGATCTCCAGCAGTCGTACAGGCGCCTATACGAGATCGTGGAGAACTTAAAATAAGTACGATGCAGAATTGGATGCATGGCACTTCTCTGGCGCGATTCGTGGCTCAAGCCGCTTTCGGATTTTGATGTCGGAGCGGAAAAATGTGCCTATTGCAAAAAGCCGTTTGGTAAGGTAGAATTTGTCACCGCCTGCGACTTTTGCGAAATCGGCATCATGCATGATTCCTGCGCCAACAAGCACATACTTGCAGGCCACAAAAAGGAGCTGCAGGCCAAGATAGATGCGCACAAGGACAAGCC
>JAJPHX010000083.1 GCA_021325075.1 Nitrososphaeraceae archaeon
GCCTTTGAGCGATGGCTGCACACAAACGTTGTCCCGCAAAAGCAGGAAGGATACTTTACTGCATTTGTCACTCTAGGGGCTGGCGATATCACTGCGAGCCAGCTGAGGGTATTTGCCTCTGCAATCCGAGACTATTCCGCAGAAGGAGTGGTAAGGACCACGCCGCAGCAAAACTTTGCGGTGCGCTACATCCGTGGGACTGATCTCCGCGAATTTTACGAAAAGCTGGCGTCTGCCGGTCTTGCAAACCCCGGCGCGCTGACAATCGCGTCGGCTGTTGGATGCTCTGGCACCACGTCCTGCAACCTTGCGATAACAAACTCGCACAGGCTCGCAAAGGAGGTGCAGCGCAAGTTTCTGGAGCTCGGGCTTGATACTGACGACAGCCTGCGCAACGCGACAATCAAGATTAGCGGCTGCCCCAACTCTTGTGGCCAGCACGAGATCGCAACAGTCGGGTTCTTTGGCGGCGCGACTAGGATGAACAACTCGATGGTCCCGACGTACACGATGCTCTTTGCCGGGAGCGCCGGCGAGCAGGGCGAGCTTGGCAAGGCTGTGATGAGGGTGCCGGCAAAGCGCGTAATCGATACAGTACTCAAGATAATCGAGCTGTACAGGCAGGACAAGTCAGGGAACGAAACTCTGCACCAGTGGGTGACCAAGGTGACAAAGGGTCAGGGAACAGGAAGCATCAAGAACCTCGAGAGCATGAAGGCAGCTCTGGCGCAGGTAATACAGCTGCCTGCCCCTGAAAACGACCCTGACGCATACATGGACTATGGCAGCGACTCGCGCTTTTCAGCCAAGACTGCCAGAGGGGAATGCGCGGCTTGACCAAAAAGGCAGCAAGCGCTGCAAAAAAGAAAAAGGCTGCCGCGCCAAAAGCATCCAATGCCTTTCAACTTCCAATAGTATGCGATGCTGACACACTGCGCTCGCTCATACGCAAAAAGGCGGTGCGCGTAGTCGACGTGCGAAAGGCAGACGACTACAAGCAAGAACACATACCCACCGCAGTATCGCTGCCGCTTGCGCGCATACTTGAAAACGACTCGCCGGAAAAAGTATTGAGCATACTAGAAGAGCTTGGAATATCTGACAAGATGCCTGTTGTGATATACGACGACACCTTTGGCGCGCTGGCAGCTCGGGTCACTTGGACATTCCAGTACGTGGGACACACAAACACTGCGCTCTTGGAAATGACATTCAAGCAGTGGAAGGAGCTAGGGCTAGAAACAGAGAAGCAGGCGCGCTCGTACCCAAAGGCAAAGCACTCGCTCAAAGTCAACAAGAGCATCTACGCCGACGCCCCGTACGTCGAGTCCGCGAAATCACAGCCCGGCAGGCTGCTTGTCGATTCAAGGGAGCGGCTGAACTTTCTGACAGAGCACATCCCCGGCGCAAAGAACATTCCTTACACAATGGTTGGCTCTAACGGCAACATACTGAAGAGGGCCGACGAGCTGAAAAGGATGATAGAGAACCGGGGCATATCCAAAGACTCTGAAATTATTACATATTGCGGAAGCGTCGGGACGCTGTCCGGCCTCACCTACTATGCGCTCCGACTGGCCGGGTTTGAGAACGTGAAGCTATACCCCAAGTCTTTCAAAGAGTGGAAGTCTCTGGGCAAGCCAAAAGAAGAATTCAAGGACGCCACGTACTGGGACCTCTCGGCAGAATAAATATGGCAAAAAGGCTCATTGTCTGCCTTACCGGCATGCCGGGAGCCGGCAAATCCACAGTCGCGTCCTTTCTAAAGGAAAAAGGGTTTGCGGTCGTGACGATGGGCGATGCAGTCAGGGAAGAGGCAAGGAGGCAGGGACTAGAGCCAACCGATGCCAACCTTGGCAAGCTGATGCTAAAACTTAGGCAGGATCTTGGACAGGGCGCAGTGGCGCATCTTGTTTTGCAAAAGCTAGAGCGAGACGGAAGTAAAGGTAATGTTGTGATAGACGGGATACGCAGCATCCCAGAAGTCGAGGTGCTCAAGCGAGTAGGCCTAGTCCGGCTCTTGGCAATCCATGCTTCGCAGGACACGCGCTTTAGGCACCTCAAGGACAGGGGGAGGTCTGACGCCCCAACAAACACTGACGAGTTTGCTGGGCGGGACAAGCGCGAGCTTTCAGTCGGGATAAGCGAGGCAATCGCGCTTGCCGACGAAACCCTGTCAAACAATGAGCTGACGCTAGAGCAATTGAAGGATCATGCCTACGCGATAATTGAGGAATGGCTTGCGGAGGCCAAGGCCGGTTGAGAAAGCCTGCAATAGGATCGCCTATAGAGCTCAAGGTGGAGGCACCAGTTAACCCCTCAGAAGACCCGCAAAAAGTCATCGACGCGATCACCAATGTCATCGAACGATGCTCGCCCGAGTTCCGATATGGGAGCAGGGTCGTAGGCAGGGCCGCCGGGAGCGAGCCGCTCGCGCTGTTGTACGAGCAGGTGCGGTCGCGTTCAGCGATGGGCGTTTTGAGGAGGATGCTTGTAGACAACCGCGCCGGCGACAGCACGTGGTTTTTACTAAACAAGCAGGCCGCCACAGCCGGCATTGCAGCGGTGATAGAGGACGAGCAAGAGTCACCCCTTGGCACCATCCGGGTGACCATAAGCTGCGAGGAGCTGGACGGCGTAGTCGACTGGCTGGTCCCTGAGGCATGACCCGAAGAAAGCTTCTTTTACCCCCATTAGTATCCGGGCCCTATGGCAACAGAAGCATATTGCGTTAAGTGCAAAGCCAAGAGAACAATGAAAGACGAGAAAAAAGTGACCATGAAGAACGGCAAGCCGGCCACCCAAGGTGTCTGCCCGGTCTGCGGCACCAAGATGTTCAGGATAGGCGGCAAGTAAATCTTTTTCACCTTTTTTCCTTTTTGTGACGCCAAGGCATAATACCCTCGAGCGCGAATTGACTGTTGGCAGTGATAAAGATAAGGAACCTTGTCAAGCAGTACGGCCGGCTGACCGCGGTCGACAACCTTACTCTTGACATAAACGAAAACGAAGTCTTTGGATTGCTTGGGTCAAATGGCGCCGGCAAGACAACGACGATACACATGCTGGCAACTTTACTCAAGCCCACTTCTGGCACTGCCACAGTCAACGGCTATGACATCGTGAGCCAGTCATCAAAGGTGCGCTCCAGCATCGGAATAGTTTTTCAGGCGCCAAGCAGCGACGATATGCTGACCGGCTTTGAAAACCTCCATTTGCACGCGATGCTCTACAGCGTTCCGCGGCAAACAAGAAACAAGAGGATCAACGAAGTGCTCGAGCTGGTGGGGCTGGCTGATCGCAAGAACGATCAGGTAAAGACGTATTCCGGCGGCATGCGCAGGCGCCTTGAAATTGCGCGCGGGCTCTTGCACAAGCCAAAGGTGATGTTCCTTGACGAGCCGACGCTCGGGCTCGACCCTACTAGCAGAGAGTCGATGTGGAAGTACGTAAAGCGACTGGTGGAGGAAGAAAAAGTCACGATCATACTGACGACTCACTACATGGAAGAGGCAGACATGCTCTGCGACAGGATCGGGATAATCGACAGGGGCAAGATAGTCGCGCTAGACACGCCTTCAGGCCTGAAAGCTGGCCTTGGAGGCGACATTATCAGGATAAAGACAAAGACACACGATGCCGATAATATCGTCAAGCAGTTTGACTTTGTACAAAAGATGGAGCGTGCAGACGGCTTTTTGGTGCTGTCGGTGAAAAACGCCAAGAGAGCGCTACCAGTTTTGCTGCAGGCAATCGAGGCAGAATCCGCAGAATTTGCAAGCCCGACTCTCAACGACGTATTCATACAGCTGACTGGGCGCAACATCAAGGAAGAGGCAGAAGGGGGTTTTATGGAGAAGTATGCAAAGTACGATTAGCGTTGAAGACCAACTGACCAAGATATACGCGATATGGCTGCGCGAGTTCAAGGTGTTCCTCCGGGAAAAGAGCCGGCTTGTCGCGTCAACATTCACGCCAATATTGTGGCTCTTTGTCATTGGCTCGGGTTTAGGTTCCGCAAACCCCTCGACAGTCCCGGGGGTGGATTACCAGCAGTTCATATTCCCCGGAATCGTCAGCATGTCGATAATATTCAGTTCTGTATTCTTTGGTTCGTACATAATATGGGATCGCAAGTTTGACTTTTTGAAAAGCGTGATGGTCGCACCGGTCAGCCGCGGCTCTGTCTTTGTTGGCAAGTCGCTTGGCGGCATGACCACTTCATTGATCCAGGCTGCAATACTGCTTGCAATAGGCGCGGCGATAGGCATCCACTTTACACCATTATCGCTCATGCAGGACGTGGCGATAATACTGCTAATGTCATTTGGGCTCACGTCGCTCGGGCTTGCACTTGGCAGCTACATGTACAGCCTCGAAGGGTTCCAGATGATAGTCAGCTTTGTGGTGTTTCCACTTTTCTTCCTCTCTGGCGCGTTGTTCCCCCTTGATAAATTGCCAGGCTGGCTAGGCATCTTGACTGCGGTGGATCCTGCAACGTATGGAGTGGACGCGATGAGAAATGCAATGCTTGGAGTTGGGAGCCATCCTGCTATGCTTGACTTTGGAGTGCTGACAGCTTACACCGCGGCGCTCGGGCTCTTTGGCATCTACTCCTTTGGCAGGATGAAAGCCGTCTAGATTTTTATTGCCTGACCGCGCTAGCATCAGCTGTGCCTATAAGCGGCGAAGAATACCGCGACCTAGTGATCTGCAACAGCTGCCAATGGGCGGCGTCGCTTCTGAGAGGATCTGCCGGTTATACCGCATGCCCGGTATGTGGAAATAACGCTCTTGACACTATACCTGTTGGCGACCATGAAGCATACACGATGATGATAAAGAACAGGAACGTGGAAATAGAGTTCAGGAAGGACTAGAGAATTTCTGTAAGTTTAA
>JAJPHX010000143.1 GCA_021325075.1 Nitrososphaeraceae archaeon
GTTCAAGATAATGGGCAACAGGCGCCCAACGAAGGAGGAATTCAGAGCCAAGACAGTGGAGTTCATGAAGCATTTTGAATACACGCTTTCTGCATTCCCACAGACTCAGGAGGCAGAGAAATTTAGAGCACATGCAAAAAAGAGTCTGGAAGATGAGATTGCTCAGGTACTTGCCGGCGAGAACAAGGAAGTTGAAAAGCGCTACAAGTACTATGTTGACTATAGCTAGATCTCCTTTTGCAGCTGTTCTATAAAGAGTTCCATGAAATTGGCGCGCTCCTGTGCCATGTCCCTGGCGGTCTGCGTGTGCATAGAATTCTTTAGCTTGAGCAATTTTGCCTGGAAATGGTCAAGTGTACACTGCTTGTCATCAGGTTCCCTGCGGGATTTGCAAAATGGATCGGCAGGATTATAGAACATCCTGTTCTCTGATCCGCCTACGCTAAACGTCCGTGCAATTCCTATCGCACCGAGCGCATCTAGTCTGTCAGCATCCTGCAGTATCTTTCCTTCCAGAGTAGAGGGCATTAGCTTTTTTGAATAGCTATGTGTTCGTATGCAGTAGCAGATTTTGTCTATCCTATCTTGGCTATATCCATAATTATGTAGTATCTTTTCTGCCATGTCGGCGCTGTCGTCTGCAGATTTTGATCTTTTGGCGCTTCCTTTTGGGTACACAATGAGGTCATGCAATAGTGCTGCTGTGAGAAGAACCTCCATGTCGGCACCTTCGCGCCGGCCAATTAGCTCGGCATTTTTGTAGACGCGCAAGACATGGTGAAAGTCATGAGCCGGATCGCGGCCCTCCAACATCTTTTGTACTTTTTTCTGGATTTTGTCCAGCATCTATAGCTGACAGGGATTTGTTTGATATATAAAAATGGCTAAAGATGCTAGACTAAAAATTATTGATTATGCCAATCTACGTCAAATGAATCGTTTGAGAGGAGTGGCCCGGGCGTAGCCAAACGTGTGCCTTCCCTTGTTCCATCATTTGTCATGGTAAACTTGTAAATGTTTTTCAATGATCCTAGGTCGCCAATATTGGTAGTGCAATTAGTGAAGGTTACGCTGCCGAAATCCGCTAATGGAAGCAATTTGTTTGATGATCCTGAGACAGCTGTCGGAGCCTCAACTATGAATTCAGCTGAGCCTCTAGAGGCAGAGTTTGCTCTTGCTACAAGATCATTCTCGATAAGTGTAGTGACGATTCCGCGCGATTCTCTTGAAAGCGTTACATGCCAAGTTGATTGAGAATTGCCAATTTTATTGATTTTAACGTTAATAAGGTCTCCCGGTAAAACACTTCCAATATTTATCGCAGGTCTTGGAAGAGCTTCAACCCATGCATAGTAGTTTTTTGACCTGTCGGCCTGAATATCTTCTTCTGTTCCGGCTTGAATCAATTTGTTGCTCTTGTCCAAGATCCCGCCAATTCCTATCCAAACCGCGGAATATCCCGGCGCAGGAGTAGATTTAACTTCTGGAACAGTCCAACTCGCGCTAATCGAATCAAATGTGGTATCTGACGACACCGCAGAATAGCCACTCCAATTATTTGCATAAAGATCGGTATCTCTTATGGTACCTGTAGACATTTTCTGAAGTGCAAAAAATAGCATTATTGTCGATAAAATTACAGAAATAGCAACTATGGCATACGTGGCTCTCTTGTTCAAACTTGTCAGCAAAATGGAAGAGCCGAGTTATTACACTTACTTTTGTTGTGAGTTAGTATCAGCAATTTAACATTCTAAGATAACGGCAGAGCAAATGTAGGGCTCGGTTATTTTTCATACTTTGACATTACGGTATGCCACATCAAGGCCAAACAATAGGGCATTTGGCGGCGACACTTGCCTTAGCATTGACGCAAATATTCAAGATAGGCTCTGACTTTAGGTCTGCACACATAGACAAAACATAATGAATACACTATGATGCTGACTATGTTAAAAGCGGTTCCCAGAAAGGAGTAAAATAAAGAGAATACAATCTGTGCAAATAAAATAACTAGGATCCACTTTATCTTCTTTGGTTTCAGCATGCCCAATGCAATGTAAAAAGTTACCACGCAAAGTAAGATTCCAATGATTGTCATGGAAACAAATTCTTTTGATTCGGCAGTAGGAAGCTACCAAGCCCTCAGTGGTTCTTCACCCGCCTTGCTTGCATTTTCATATTTCTGTACACCTGTCAGAATTCCAGCCTCCATCAGCATCAATACTACGCCCCCAAAAGCACCAGTGGCACTAATTGCAAGCAACACACTTGCAAGCAACACACTTGCAAGGTACTTCAATAGTCTCGGCCTTGTCATATACAATTTCGCAATTTGCCGCAATTTCAATAATTACATAGATGTTGAAGATTTGTGCTTAAACCAAATTTCCAAGGCATGAATTCCATACTACCCATTGATCTTACTGGCTTCAATTCTGTCTACTGCAAGCAACAGCCCATACAATATTGCTTGAGGTGTAGGAGGGCATCCGGGAACATAGATATCAACAGGGAGAACTTTGTCTATGCCGCCAGTCGTAGCGTATGTATCACCAAATATCCCGCCGCTGCAAGCACAGGCTCCAACAGCCACTACAATCCGGGGGTCCGGCATCGCTTCAAAGGTTCTCCGGAGTGCAATTTCCATATTCCTTGAAGCAGGACCCGTTACCAATAATACGTCTGCATGCCTTGGTGATGCCACGAAGTGAACGCCAAATCTCTCTATGTCATATATTGCATTGTTTAGAGCAGTTATCTCCACTTCACAGCCATTGCAAGAGCCTGCGTCTACTTCCCTTATTGCTAGCGACCTACGGAGAATCTTGCTCGTCTTTTCCTTGAGCTCTTTGCCCATTTGTTCATACGGCTTTTGACCTTGGCTGTCCAGTTTGCCGGATAGTCGTATTAGGTCTTGCCTTACCTTTACAGGTGTCTCAAATATGCTACCAATTAGAAAGATGTCTGGCGCGGCTTGCTGGCACCTGCCACACATTATACACTTGCCGAGGTCAAGCCTAACGTTCCTGCCATCAGTTTCGATAGCTTTGGCTGCACACAACTTGTCAAGCGAGTCTTGATGTGGGATTGCATCAAATAGTGTTATGCTTCCTCTAAATTCTTGGCTATTCGTATAGCCATTGACAGGATCTTTGATAGTTTCTACGTCATCACGCATAATGTCAGACATTATTTTGGTCTGTACATGTTTTGAGTCTCCACTGTCTACGGAATTTCTAAGTCCACTTGCATCTTTTTTATGTGACATAATTATTTCCTCACAAATCATTCCCCGAATACGACAGATCCAAACTTTTGTTTACAATCGGAAAATCAGGAACTATATCACTGAGTACTGCCTGCTCTATGCCAGGCCAGTTGACAAAGGATGCGGTCCTTATTTTGTATCTGAATAGCGAATCACAATCTTGGCCGACCATTACCCAGTGAATTGTCTGACCCCTGTGAGATTCTGCATACCCGAGAGCATAACCATAAGGCTCCAGCCTAAGTGTGTCTGTGGTCAAGATGTTATCATCATACAAATCAGAGATCAATTCGTCAATCATCCTTATCGAGTCAATCACTTCCTCTACTCTTAGTTCGAACCTGCCAAGAGCATCACCTTTTCTCTTTTCTAGATTCACTTTGTATTCCATTAGGTTCTGTGGCGTGTCATGATGAGTATCAACAGAAACCGTCGGGTAAGCTGCATATGGGTGGTCTCGCCGCGTATCTACATCTAGACCTGCAGCCCTTGCAACTACACCAACAAGCCCGAGGTCATAAGCCACTTTTTTGGATATGATACCGGTGTTTCTTAGCCTATCAACTACGGATGATTTGGTCCTAAGCATCGATATGATTTTCTCAAAATCTTCCTGCACGATTTGGGTGGTATTTATGATCATTGCAAGCTTTTCGGCATCTAGGTCTATTCCTACTCCGCCTATTCTGTTGACACCGAACAAGAGCCTGCTACCAGAGATCACCGAATTGAGCTGCATCATCCTTTCCTTGAGTATATTGAGCCTAGCCGATCCGTAAGAAAACCCGACATCAGTAGAGATTCCTGCTAGAGTGCCTAGATGATTGTATATTCTCTCCATCTCTGCGCATATGCATCGGATCTGTAGTGCGCGCTTGGGCACACTTGTATGTGCTATCTTTTCTAGGGCTTGGCAGTACGCCAGCGAGTTTGCTACCGATTCATCTCCGGATATCCTCTCGCTCAATAGCAACGCCTGGTCTAACTTCATGGTTTCTGCAAGTTTTTCTACGCCCTTGTGTGTATAGAATAGCCGCGTTTCAAGGTTGATAATATTCTCACCCAAAACACTGAATCTGAAATGGCCAGGCTCTATAATACCAGCATGCACAGGTCCCACAGGAATTTCACAGATTCCCTCGCCTTCTACTTTGATGAAAGGGTATTCTTTTCCGGTGTCTCTAGAGACTTTAGTTTTTATGTCAAAATCTTTTCTTAGTGGATATACGCCAGCTGACCAATGCTCATGGAGTACAAGTGGCCTTGCATCTGGGTTGCCATCTGCGATAATTCCAAACATGTCTCTTATCTCTCGCTCATAAAAGACTGCAAGGGGGAACTTCTTGACTATGCTTGGAACTGATGGTAATTGGTTTTCTGCAGATTCTTTTGTTCTTGCGGTCACAGCGATAAAGACATCCTCTTTACCATGAACTTCAAACACATAGCGGAGAACGAACGCGCCAGAAGTTTGGCGCTCGTCGCTTGAAATCAAGCTGCAGAGTTTTGAAGCAAGCTCGTCTTGCAGATATGAGCAAGCCTCCGGTATATTGGATTTGTCGGCCAAAAGCATGTGGACTTCGTTGCTATTGACAAGGCAAGATTTCACTTTCTCACCCATCCTGCCCATGATTGCTGATACATATTTTTCAGCATCTGCAGCTGCCAACTATCCTAGTCCTCCTTGGTTAATGCTAGTGGCAGGTACTTGAGCGACTGCCGCAGGTTTGATAGGTGCAATGCTTGTCGCAGGTGTGTCAGAGCCTTGATTGAAAATGTGAATTACGTCGCTCGCAAGAGCCTGCAAAGGCTGAGGAACATAAAAGCCAAGGACGATGACAAGCGCCGCCAAGACTGCCATTGGGACTACCGAGAGCTTGCCCATCTCACTACTGCTATCCATAGAGGCCGCGCTTTTTGGCTTTGGATTCCCAAAAACCATCTTGATAAGGTGTCTCATAAACCCTGCAAACACGACTACAAGGAACAGAACCACAAGCGAGCTTGCTAGGAATTGGCCGCTGCCAAAGCCGGCGCCAAGTATCATAAATTCGCTCATGAACATGTTAAATGGCGGCATCCCAACTATCGCAAGGCCGCCTATCAAAAACAATCCGCCTGTTATCGGCATATTCCGGATTATGCCCTTGATTTCGGACATGCTCTTTGTCTCATACTTCTGGCTTATAGATCCACTCGCAAAGAACATCAAAGGCTTTGCAACGGCATGGTTGATGATATGCAATAGAGCGCCATAGATTCCAAAGAACCCGCCAAAACCAAACGCAAGCGAGATTATGCCCATATGCTCGACGCTTGAATAGGCAAGCATTCGCTTCATGTCCTTCTGGAAGTATATCGATGCGGCGGCAATTCCTACAGAGACTATGCCTAGAATTAACAAGAGTGTGCTAGAGAAAGAGTCACCTAGGGTACCTAAAGTGATAATATGGAAGCGCAATATGCCATAAATTGAGCAGTTGAGTAGAACTCCCGAAAGTAGGGCGCTTACAGGAGTCGGCGCTTCGCTGTGCGCGTCGGGCAGCCAGGTATGCATTGGAGCAAGTCCAGCCTTTGTACCAAATCCAATAAGCACAAAGATAAACGCTGTTTTGACGATGTTTGGATCAAGCAGTTTTGCATGCGCTACCATGTCTGACCAGTTCATCGCAGTTTCTGAGCCTGTTTCAGCCGGGACGGCTGTAATATTGGCATAGTAAAAGAATACAGTGCCAAACAGGGCAAAGGACAGGCCGACAGTCGCTATTATCAGGTATTTCCATGCGGCCTCTATTGCATTCTCTTTTGTATAGAGCATGATCAATAGGACTGAGACTAAAGTTGTGGCCTCTATTGCCACCCACATTGTGCCCATGTTGTTTGAAACAGGCACAAGAAGCATCGTGAGCATAAAGACGTTAAAGCCCTGATAGAACCTGATGATGTGTTTGTCGTCTATCGTGCCGCGGTCGTATTGCCTGCCCATATAGTTGACAGAGTACAGAGCAGAGATCAAGCCCACTCCCGCTATTGGAAGCATGACAAGTGCTCCAAATGCATCTAGCAAGAACAAGTCGCCAAATGCCCTGATCTGTTTTTCAGAAATAACCCCTGCCACAAGCAGCGCAGCTTGGACCAGTATCAGTGCAGCTGACACTATCGTGATTATCTCGACTGGCCGCTTTTTGCGAGTCACTGTGACTAGTATGCCGCTTGCGGCCGGCGTCAACAATAAAGACAGAACGAGAACGCTTGATTGGGTGGGAAACGCTGATGAATCAATAGGCAGGCCCATAATCAATCATCTCTGAGCTTCTCTAGCTCGCCAACATCTAGAGTGTCAAAGGTCTGGCTTATTCTGTACAGCAGAATCGACGATATCACCACGCCAACCAGTATATCTGCAAAAATTCCAATCTCTATCAGAATAGACAGCCCATGCGTGAGTGCAGTAGTAAAGAGGAAAAGCCCGTTTTCTATTATCAAGAGGCCCACAACTTGATTGAGCGCTAGCCTTCTGTTGACCATAACAAAGAGGCCTATTAAGAAAAGTGACATCGATACTGGCAGATAAGTCGACGCAACCTTGTCAAGGGTAGAGTCTGGCAGCATCTGTCGAGTCAGAGCATAGGAAAGGCCTACAAGCAATGCTGCGATTACTACGGACAGCCTCAAGCTGACGTATGGGTTTGCTTCAGTCTTGAGCTCATCTTTTATCTTCCTTGTGACTCGCAGGAGCACCTTTGGTATTATTATTGCCTTGATTAGAAGCGTGAGTGCTGCCGCGATATAGATTTCCCACGCTCCAGCAAAATACGCAATGGTTGCCGCGGCGCCGGCCAGTACGATGCTCTGGTACCGGTATGCGCTTAGCCAGTCAACAAAGCCTCTTCTAACCACTACTGCAAAGGTTGCTATCAGCAAACCTGCAGAGGAAAGCATCAAGATGTCAGGCTGTGCCAAAATCATCGAATCAACCATCTCCCTCTATAGGTAGAAAAAGAGCACTCCTATCATCGAGCTCGCAATTGCCATCGCCAAAAGATCGGGCAACCTAAATAGCCTCCACTTTGCAGTCCGAGTCTCTATAAACGCAACCAGCATTGACAGCAAGAGTACCTTGGCAATAAACGAAACAACGCTTGTAGCTGCAGTATCGATTCCCACAATTGATGAAGCCATGCCTGCAGGAATGAACAGATTTACAAAAAGAGCAAGCAAAATGGCCTGCTTTATAGACTGAGACCACTGGATCATGGCAAGGCTTTTGCCAGAGTATTCAAGCACCATGGCCTCGTGGACCATTGTCAGTTCCAGGTGCGTTGCAGGGTTGTCAAACGGTATCCTGCCTGACTCTGCCAGCATTACTACAAAAAATGCAATCAAGGCAAATAGCATGCTAGGCACGATAAGGACTCCGGAGACAAACTGCCCGGCAGATGCGGCCACGATGGAGCTTAGGTTTGTACCGCCAAGTGTCAGCGAAACGACAAATATTGTTAGAAATAGAGCCGGCTCTACCAGAGCAGATATCATCATCTCCCTGCTTGTACCGAGTCCTCCAAACGCACTTGCAACATCTAGACCTGCAAGCATGATAAAGAACCTGGCAAGGCCAAACAATCCAAGCATGACCAGTATGTCGCCGGCAGTACCAAACGGGCTAAATGGCAAAAAGATAGGGACAAATAGTGCCGCAGTTGCCGTTGCTACTAGCATTACCCATGGCGCGGCGCGGAAAATCCAAGAGCTTTGGTCTGATACCACCTCGTCTTTTTTCAGCAGCTTGAGCAAGTCATAGTAGGGCTGAAGGACGCTTGCGCCGAGTCTTTTTTGGGTCCTAGCCTTTACCTTGCGCATTATCCCCATCAGGAGGGGTGCAAACGCGATTATTGCAATTGTCTGAAAAATTCCTATTGCAACAAGTGTTAGGGTTTCTGACATCTATCAGATCAACCTCGCCAGAACCAAGAGCAAGAGTAGCGCTATCATGATGTAAAGCAGATAAGCGTTGACCTTGCCGGTCTGCATCTTGCGAACCCTGTCAAAGAATGCGATTGCAGCGCCGGTCAATGGTTGGTATAGCAGGTCCTCAAAAACATCCTTTGAAGTTGAATTGACGCTGATTGATTTTTTAAAGTAAGCGTTTGAACCAAAGAAATATTGTTTGTCGATGCTCGTGCTTGTCCTGTACAGTGACTTGAAGACTGTCCGGATGGGCTGGGATAGCGAGGTAGGTGTATATTCCATACGCTCGTTTAGATTCCCAAAGCCGCAGTCCCAAGTGCTGTATACCCTTCTTACGGTCTTTGTGCCACGGGTGGCAAATGCAATGAATCCGATGACTGCCGCAGCTACAGAGCCCATCATTACTCCGAGTGCCGGCATGGAGATGCTAGCCGGTGTCACAGGGGCATCTTGTGGAGCAGAGAGCGATTGAAATGGAGAGGTTGGCATAATAAACTGAGAGCCGTCAACTCCAAAAGCTGATGATATAACCGAGATGCCCAGAAAAGGCGTAAAGCCAAAAATGATGCACATGCCTCCGGCTACTGCCATGCCTGCTATCATGCTCTTTGGGGCTTCTGTTGCCCGCTCGGCGTGCACTGAGCGGGGCCTGGATAGAAAAGAGATACCAAATATCTTGACAAAGGTCGCCAAGGCTATTCCTGCTGTCAGGGCAAAAGCAATGCTTGCAAAGCTGATAGAGATTTGGAGAAGGGTATTTGGAACTTGGTATGAGGAGAGGAGCGCCTGCATCGTCAGCCATTCGCTTACAAAGCCGTTTAGAGGCGGCAGGCCGGAAATTGCCAGAGCACCTACTAGAAACAGGAGTGAAGTCAGCGGCATCTTTTTTGCGAGTCCGCCGAGCTGCTCCATGTTTTTCGTGTGCGTCCTGAAAATTATCGAGCCGGCTCCCATGAACAGCAGGCTCTTAAATGCAGCATGGTTTAGCGAATGCATCATGCTTGCCAAGAGAGCAAATGAAGCTAGCGACTTTAGGTTGTACGATAGAAATACCACAGAGAGCCCGAGGCCAAGTATGATTATTCCAATGTTCTCTATGCTGCTAAACGCAAGGGCTCGTTTGATATCCTTCTCTATTGCAGCGTATAGCACCCCAATTAGTGCAGAGGCAGAGCCAGCCGCTATCAAGAGAAGGCCCCACCAGGCAGAATCAGGTGAGCTTGGGCCGGCAAAATCAAAAGTCGTCCTCACAAGGCCATAGATTGCGATCTTGATCATGACAGCAGACATCAGGGCAGACATGTTGCTTGGAGCCGCCGGGTGGGCCTTTGGAAGCCAAAGATGCATTGGAACCAGCCCTGCCTTTGTGCCAAAGCCAGCAAACGGCTATCCAAGATATAGGATAGTGCAGCGAATACCAAATATCCAGCTTGTCATTATCCATCGTTTCTGCCATGACTTTGTAGAATATCTTGCGAAGGTCAGAAAAATCAATAGAACAAGTAACCGAGGTAGGCACAAGAGGAATTGATATAACAGAAATGCCTATTCCAGAATTTGGAGCTTATTCAATTGAAGGAACGGATTGTACCAACTATCATATTGAATGTGTAAAGCCGTCACCCAACTTAAGGAGGTCAAAACAGCATCGGTTTGCACATGGAGAGGCAGACTATCAACAGCTCTTGTTTGAGCATTTTAGATGTGAAAGAAAAGAAATTGCAATACCAGAAGCTGTGATTCCCGATACCTCTGTCACGACAATCAAGTATCACATATTCGGTTCCCTCAAGCATCTCGCCAGTTCTCAGTTTATCTTTCGATAATGGATACTCAATCTCTCCAAGCCCGTGGGTCGCTAACTCGTTTGTTATTCTATACATGGCGAGTATATCATTTTGAATAATATCTAATAATGAGGATCAATCTATTAGGCTTTTGTCTTTTTCAGAACTTCGTCGTTCCGTGACTGTGATCTAAAATCATCCTTCACTGCTTATTCTATTTACCGTTATGTAAGGCTCTGTCCTTTCCTGCCAGCAATTCAAGCAAAAGTTACCTTCATCTTGGAAGATAAAGGCCTCTTTGCCACAGGCATCACAAAAAACTATCTCCTTAGGTACTACGATCTGAACCACAAGATCATCATCAAACCTAATGTCTAGCATGCCGTCCTCCTTTCCTGTATCGTAGCTTTCTATTGCAGCAATGGCACCGTATCGCCTCGGTATCAAAATATTTCGCACATTGTGTACAATACTTAAGTCCTATCGCATACGGATTGGGAGCGAGGCACGGGTATCCAACTTTTTCACACAGATTTTTGCAAGGTGGCATTGTTTACAAGCTCTGGAATAGTTGTTATAATACAGCTAGCACTCCGGGGAGAGGGAGGGCCATTTACTGACATGTTGCAACATGTCCTCCCAGCTGCCCTATTTCGGCAATTGAAGAGAAAAACGATATAAGTGATCATGTTGTAACATGTTACTGTGGTAAAGCGCGGAGGAAAGGAAGTGGTTACTGTGGAGATATTCAAAGAGACATACGATGTAATGAAGGCCACAGCAACAAAGAGGCGCTGGAACACCAAAGACTACATCAACACAGTACTTTTGGAGGCCATTGAAAGAGACAAGTTCCTGCAGACCTACGCGCCGTTTCTGTCCAAGATAGGCTTTGAGGACAACATCTTATTTGTCAAGGACTCAAAGCTTGGCAAGACGGCCGAAATATACTTGCGCGATCGCACCCTCTACTGCAATGTCTGCGAATCAAAGGACTGCCTCCATATCCACTATGCCTTGGCGCTGCCTGAAATAGCGAAACTGTA
>JAJPHX010000090.1 GCA_021325075.1 Nitrososphaeraceae archaeon
TACCTTATCCTGTCTACAAAGCTGCGCATCCTGAACTTTGAGAAAAAGATGACAAACATCCCGCGCTTCAAGACCAGCTACCTGACTTCGTTTGTGTTTGGCGCGGCATTTGCTTCTGGCTGGACCCCGTGCGTAGGCCCGATACTTGGCACCACGTTTACGCTTGCAGCCACGTCGCCTGGAGCCGCGTACAATTCGCTCCTTGCCTACTCGCTTGGGCTTGGCATACCGTTCCTGATAACAGGGGCGTTCTTCTCCAGATCAACCAAGATCATCAGAAAGATGACAAAGCATCTGAAGTACTTCAACCCGATAATGGGCGCGGTGTTGATAATACTTGGCATTCTGGTGTTCACCAACCAGCTGAGCGTCATCGGCAACTTTCCTCTTGCGGATCAGATAATCAACCTGGAGGGTGGAGCGTGAACAGGGACAACCTGAGCGCGCTGGCTGTCGGCATCGGAGTCGTCTCACTCATCGCCGGCTTTGGGATCTATTTCAACAACCCTGCCCTCAACAAGGCCGCATCGGGCCAACAGGACAACAACTTTGTGCCTGCAACTATTGTCCAGAACGGCACCACCACAAAGGTGCATATCGACAAATCGCAGTTCAAGCTGGCGCCGGAATTGGCAGGGATCTCTGGCTACATCAACACCGCCGACGGCGAGAAACTGACGCTTGCGGACCTGAAGGGCAAGGTCGTGATCGTCGACTTTTGGACCTACAGCTGCATCAACTGCATCAGAACTATTCCTTATTTGAACGCGTGGTACGACAAGTACGCGGACAAGGGGCTGGTAATAGTGGGCGTGCATACGCCGGAATTTGAGTTTGAGAAAAACTACGACAATGTTAAAACCGCGGTGGAAAAATTCGGGATAAAATACCCGGTGATGCAGGACAACAACAGGGACACTTGGAACGCGTACCAGAACCGGTACTGGCCGCACAAGTACATAGTCGATGACGAAGGCTATATACGATATGATCATATCGGCGAAGGCGGATATGCGGACACTGAAAAAATAATCCAGTCGCTTCTGGCCGAGCGCGCGGCCGACATGGGCGCAAACGTCACTATAGACCAGTCGATAAGCACCCCGGAAAAAGCGCAGGGCGTCGACTTTGGCAAGATAAACACGCCCGAGCTGTACTTTGGCTACCAGTACGCAAGGATGCCACTTGGCAACTCTGAAGGGTTCAAGCCGGATCAAACAGTCAAATATACTGTCCCGCAGGACACCAACCTTGTGCCAAGCAGGATATATCTTGGCGGCGATTGGAAGAACAACGCTGACAACATGGAGCTACAGAGCGACACAGGGCGCGTCGTGCTGGTCTACTCTGCAAGGGCCGCCAACATCGTCGCCGGCGGCCAGGGCACGCTGCACGTGTCAGAAGATGGCGCAAACATGACGGCGATGGGCTCTGACGTTTCAGAGAGCGGCCGGGTGACCATAGACGGGCAAAAGCTGTACAACTTGACGATGCATGATGGGTACGGCGAGCACACGCTGGTTATTGATGTCACAGGCAAGGGATTCCAGATATACACGTTCACGTTTGGGTAAAGCTTGTCCTGCTCCACCCCTTTTTGCGAATTTTTTCATACTTTCAGTTAAAAGACGCCAATCGCCATTTAATGGCATTGTATGGCTTTTGATGGCAAATACGAGCGCGTTCCTTAAGTCAAAAGAGTCTGTCTGTTAGACAAAAGGGGAGAGCATTGGAAGCTTTCCCGAGCATCCCGTTCTCCCTTGGCGGCACCGGACAGGTGCCGCTACTCTCCCCTTTGACAGATTAATGCAATCCTGCTAGCTGAAGCTGACTTTCTGCTAAATTATTCCGGTACAGGAAATCACAAAACTCTTTATCCTGAATTGCTATTTCCCTGCAGCCGACCAACACGACTGCCGTTGCAAAAGCCAGACCATATCCCTTAAAACGTTTGCAACGGCTTTTACTCTTTCTTCTGGAAACCAAAATAGCAGGAGTAGCAATGCTCTTTGCCGTAGATCACGCCCTGCGCGCCACACTTTGCGCAGACCTTTTCATGGTCTATCGTGGAGTCTAGCGACTTTGCCTTTTGCAGGCACTTGCCGCAGATCGGCGCTTCAAGGTTGTAGCTGGAAAGAAAGCCGGTGCCGCACTGGGTGCACCTAAGGCTGTACATCTTGCCCTTTGGCTTCCAGCGGTTGAACAGTCCCACGATAACCCTATTGGCATAACGGAATAATCAATGTATCGCCGGAATGGACGATACGCTGATATACTTAGCAGCACCGCATCAAGCCGATGTCTGACACCAGCCAGCTTCTCGTGCGAAGGATAAGGGACGGCACGGTAATCGACCACATCGAGGGAGGCAAGGCCCTGCTGGTGCTCCGGGCGCTGAGCATCACGGGCAGGGAGGGAAACGTGATCACGGTCGCGCTCAATGTGCCAAGCAGCAAGCACGGCAAGAAGGACATCATCAAGGTGGAGAACAGGTTTCTCGAAACAAGCGAGACCAACAAGCTCGCGCTCATTGCGCCAAAAGCTACTATCAACATTATCCGCGACTACAAGCTGGTGGAAAAGCGCAAGATCCAGATGCCGGAATCCATAGTCGGAATTTTCAAGTGCCCAAACCTCAAATGCATAACAAACAGCGGCGAAGGCATACGGTCAATAATCGATGTCATCGACAAAGAAAAAGTCGTCCTTGAATGCCGCTACTGCTCCAGGACGCTGTCGATAGACGAGCTCGTACTCTAGCGTGGCCGCGGCCTTATCCTGATCAGGCGCTCGTTGTCGTCCTTGTAATGCGATAGCTTGTCGACTGCAAAATGGAATCCGATCAGCGGAGCAAACAGCCCTGTGGTGAGCGCGGCCAGCATGTAGTTCTGAAGGTACAGCATGTACAGCGTGATTCCTGCCCCTGTCATTATCTCGATCCACGTGCAGGTGCACAGCTGGAGCGCAATATTCTTCAGGTTCATGCATATGATGCGGCAGTACGACTATTTCATTATTTTTCCAGATCGCTTCCGCCCTGCACTCTTGCAAGCCTCTTTGCGAGCTTGTACCCAAAGCCCATCGCGATGAAAAGGGTAATGATCCCGCCAACCCCGGTGATGATCAGGTTTGTCTTGACAACGTA
>JAJPHX010000070.1 GCA_021325075.1 Nitrososphaeraceae archaeon
GAAAAAGTTCTGGGCAAGCTGCCCAAGGATAGCTCAGTCTTCTTGCGTCTTGAACCTAAGAATTCCCTTGTGATGCCTCTTTGTCTGATGTCCTCTTAATTCGGCTTCGGAATTGAATATGGTTTTACAGCTATCACATGCAAAGTGATAGAATTGCGTATTTGACATTGACCCGACCATGCCCCACTTTAGCATACGCCAGCTTGGTCCTCAATTATATAATCGTTCATGAGACAAGACTGCTATTCATTCTGCAAGTGACTAATATGCGACATGGCATCTTGGGCGGTCCTGCAAAATGGCAATTCAGGAATAAGCTTATCGTCAAGCGTAGTTAAGGCGCGCCAATTCTTCGTTCTTTAATCTTTCCAGTGCAAAATTATTGGTAGTTTCATCTTCAATATCGTTCAAGACGTCAATTAGCCCTTTACATTCGTCGCACGCGCACCGTCGCTGTTGCGACCTGATCATGGTCCTATCAAAAGCTGTAGATAAAGAATCGCGATTTGTTGCTGACGCATCAGTCCTATTCTTAGGATTCATCATTGTCTCATACGACCAAATCCGCTATAACCTAACTCGAAGGAGTCTATAGTGATGAAATGAGAATCAATAGATCTACTGATTTCACATTCGAGGAGAATAAATCAGACTCTTGGCAGTGTTAAGTGGGTATTCGTCTGACCTCACAATGGGCCTAGACCTATAGCCATGTTCACTAGCCCTCCTCAAACACCTGCCGGTGATTGACTGGGGGCAGGCCCATTTTATTCATCAATTTTCAAACTATCTGTAAACTTGATCCTTAGATGCATCCCATCGCAAAAGGGCTTGTTCTTGGATGCCCCGCACCTGCACAAGGCATAGTGCTCTTTAGAGGCTCCTTCTGCCCAGTTCTCTACCCCTGCAAGTTCAATGCCATCTGTAACATGATAAGGTCCGTTCTTGCTTACAATAACTTTTGGTGCTCTGGTTTTATCATCCCTGTATTCCACTCCATCGATTGAATAAGAGAGCGCGCCTGATGGGCACTTGCGTACAGTTTCGATGATCTTTGGTACTTCGCCGCCGTCGGGATTAATCCACGGGAGCTCGTCTAGGCGAAAGACTGACTCAAGGTTGCGTAGGCATTCGGCAGAATGCGAGCAAATCCTCCGGTTATCATGCACTGTTATGCCATTTTTTCCAGCATAGTTTTTCCTTTTGTCAGGTGGTACTGATCCATCGGTGTCATCGTTTTTGCTTGAAAATTTCAGCGCAGCGTGGGTGCCATCGCAGAGCGGTTTGTTCTTTGAACCTCCGCATCTGCACAACGCTACCTTCATTACAGCCTTGATTGGCTGGCCGTTTGCATCTTCGATATTTGCTACAACTTGTGTGCTATCGTTTATCAGGTAAAGCGGTCCATTGGGAGCAGGAACTATTTTCGGCAATGTATGAAGGTCAGATACCATACTGAGTCACAGTTTTCCATTATCATCTTTTGCCTTAATCCTTTTCGCTTGAAACAATAACTTTGGCAGAGAGGTATGCTTAAGTGCAGAGCTTACAGTAGTAGAATATGTCAGTTCTCCAGTTTGGCATGTGGTTTTCAATAAAGGAGATTTTCGATGCCATACGTTAATGTCAGTCAGGAAAACTCTGGCAGCATCGATCTATACTACGAGGATCATGGCTCTGGCAAGCCGGTCATCCTTATCCACGGCTGGCCGCTGAGCGGCCGATCTTGGGAGAAGCAAGTGCCAGTCCTGCTGGCAGCGGGTTACAGGGTCATCACTTATGACCGCAGGGGATTTGGCGATTCTAGCAAGCCGACCTCTGGCTATGACTACGACACTCTTGCCGGGGATCTGCACAAGCTCATCACAAAACTCGATCTGCGAGAGGTCGCGCTGGTCGGCTTTTCCATGGGCGGTGGCGAAGTAGCCCGCTATCTGGGCAGGTATGGCTCAGAGCGCGTAAAAAAAGCAGCGTTTCTTGCGGCCATTCCACCATTCCTCCTAAAAACTCCCGACAATCCAAGTGGAGTGGATGGCAGTGCATTTGATGGGATCAAGGCTGGAATAGCTGCGGATCGGCTTGCGTTTCTTGCCGGCTTTTTTGCCAATTTCTACAATGTTGATGTACTTGGTGGCAAGCTCGTAAGCGAACAGGTGGTTCAGTTCAGCTGGAACGTGGGAGCCGGCGCTTCGCCCAAGGGCACTCTGGATTGCGTTTCTGCATGGCTGACTGACTTTCGTGAAGACCTCGCGCGGATTGACGTGCCGACGCTAGTTGTACACGGCGATGCAGACAGGATACTTCCAATCGACTCGACAGGAAAGCGCACGCAAGAGCTTGTAAAAGGGAGCCGGCTGGTGGTGATCGAGGGCGGACCGCACGGCTTGAACTGGACCCATGCGGATCAGGTCAACCGGGAGCTTTTGGACTTGCTAAGTAAGAAATCCTAGCCGATTCCATCCAGAAATTCAGCGACGCGCTCGTTGAACATGGCTGCATTTTCCAAGTTACTCATGTGGCCGGCACCTTTAATCAGATGCAATTTGGAATTTTGGATTCTATCATGCATGGCATTTGCTGCGCCAGGAGGGGTGACTGCATCGTGTTCGCCCACCAGAATAAGCGCCGGGACACTGATTTTGGCTAGTGCTTCCGTAGTATCGGTTCTCCCTGCCATGGCAAGCAATGCCCCGCATATGCCAAGTGGAGAATTTGACAGAATGATCCTCCTTATTTCATCAATAATATCGGGCTTGGCGTCAAAAGTTTGAGGAGCAAACACCGCCTTCAAGAACCCTTCTGCATAACGCTCGACTCCTTCCTTCTTGACTGTCTTGACAGAGTTGGCGCGCCTGATCTTGGCCTCGTTAGAGTCAGCGGCTGACATTGTGTCGCACAAGATCAGGGCATTGAAACGATCTGGATTTCTTTCAATTGCCCTTAAGGCTATGTAACCGCCCATGGAAAAGCCGCAAAGCATTGTCTTTGTTATCTTTAGGTAATCCAGTAGTGCCATTAAATCGTCAACAAAGAGCTCGATGCTGTACTGTCCGTCACCAACTTCGCTCTGTCCGTGTCCCCGGAGATCATATGTAATAATACGCAGATTCTTTTCTTGTAGTATTTGCATCTGCCCCTTCCACATCTCTGAGCTAAATGGAAATCCGTGCACCAGCACGATAGGCGGCGAGTCCGTTTTTCCAATATCGCTATAATACACTTTTGTTCCGTTGATTGACGCTAGCGTATTTGTTCACCCATGCCTGCATACGCCACATTGCATCTGTCACTGACTAAGATTTATGGCATTCTGTGAGCTAAATTAGAAAAGAACCGTTTTTAGCCAATGTCATTTAATAGATGATATGGGATTCCTAGATAAACTACGAGGAAAGAAGGATCAGGTCGTAGAGGA
>JAJPHX010000094.1 GCA_021325075.1 Nitrososphaeraceae archaeon
TCAACTTCAGTCCAAGGCTGTAAAAGCCTTTTTTTCCTTTTTATTATTTCATCATACCTTACCGCAAGGTATTCTCTAAAAAAGATGGGGCCTTCGGAGGGATTTGAACCCTCCTCGAGCGGTTTCTGCCGAAAATTTTCGAGAAACCCGGCCACAGCCGCCTATACTAACCAGGCTATACTACGAAGGCCAGCCAGAAAATTTGCAACAGCTACAGTATATAATCGTTCGATTCCCACTTCACCTGTCATTTCCAGAGCTGCACAGCCAATTGACAGATTTATTGAGCCAGCGAAATCCCCTTGTTTCTTAGCGGGCGGCCTGTTTCAAAGTCAAATGCAGATAGATGGCTGTGGCCCGATCTCTGACAGTGAATCTCTGAATCATCGTGGTAAAGGAATATGGTGCGACACTCGTCGCAAATCCAGATAATCTTAAAGTCGTCTTTGCGGGACACGTTTCCCGTCGGCATCAGGCAGCAACCTCCCCTCTGCCAAGGGAACTAGCCATCTTGGGCATCGGTGGCAGCTTGCACAGTTTGTAACTTTGAAAAGCAAGGTAATGTCTGGATGCACCGTCCCCGCTAAATTCTATTTTGCATTTCATACATCGCCATCGGGCTGGCATTTTGCTAACTAGGCGTATATGCATATTAAATTGGTATGGGAGTATCTTACCTAACAAGACATTCAAAGCAATCGAGTCTATGCATCATTAGTGAGGCACTGCATCAAGGACGCCTTCCTATCATCTGGCTGGCAGAAGGCCTATCCTGACTGTCTCTACGCCGGCACCTTCAAGCATTTCTGCAAGGCCGTTGAGCCCTATCGAGTCGCCTGCCAAGTGACCCATAACCACCAAGTTGCCCTGAAATTTTTCTTCCCGCATCTTGGTCAGGTCGCCATAGTCAACGTGCAGGTAAATGATCGTGTTCACGCCATACTCAAAGTATGCCTTGGATATATGGTAGCCACCATTTGTGCCCGCCGCAACTACTAGCGCCCAGTGGCCGGCCTTGCTCTTTCCGCTGCCAAACCTTACCCGCACCTTGGTTGCCGCGTGCCGGAATTCCGGGATCCTGCTGACAGACTTCACTATATCTGCCACGTATTCCGTCTTGCCGGACTTGATGGCACGAAATATCACCTGGCGCATGTATTCGTCACATGGCTGGTGTATGTTGACAAGAGGCATGCCAAGCGCCTTTGCAGCTCCTACCACGTCGCTGTAAATGTCAGCGTGGTTTCTGGTTTCCACTCGCTCTTTGAGCTTCCCGACAGCGTGCTGGGCGATCCTCTTTGGGACGCCGTGCTCCACCATGTATTCAACATGCCTGTCAAAAACTTTGTAAAAGTTGACTGACGCTATCCCTATCGGATGGTGCGCGATAACAGCGTCGCATCCAAGTTGCCTTGCAAGCATCAGCTCTGCCGTGCCAACGTCTATGGCAATCAGGACTCTCCTGATGTTCTTTCCTTTTACATGCACGGCGCTGTCTGCTGGCACCTTTTTCCATCCGGCTAGCTCGAGCCCAATTTTCATTATCTGGTTAGTGTCAACTGCCATTGCTACCAACCAGAATGCGCTGCAAAATTTAAATCTGATCTGGGAGTTGTGGATGTAAATGAGCTGCTCCGACGAACACATTTCCCATTCGACTGACAACCTTATCCAGATAACCCCGCAGGTAAAGTCAAAGCTGCAGAAGGCAAAGTACGGAGTCTACAACCACTCTGCGGTGGAGCTGTGCCACTGGACTAAAAAATCGTTTGCAAATGAGGGCAACTGCTACAAGCACAAGTTCTACGGCATCTCAACCCACCAGTGCATGGAGATGACACCTACGGCAATGAACTGCGAAAACAGGTGCATCTACTGCTGGCGCCCAACCGAGTTTTACGATACTCTAGAGATGCCCGAAGAGCTGGTGGACGAGCCCGAAGTCATTGTGGAAAAGCTCATGGCCGAGCGAAAAAAGTTGATTATGGGATATTACGGCAATCCAAAGAACAACAAAGACAGGCTCGACGAGTCTCTGCTTCCGGCGCACTATGCTATTTCGCTGTCTGGCGAGCCCACGATGTACCCCAAGCTTCCGCAGCTGGTGAAATATTTGAAGTCGCTCAAGGCTACAAAGTCGATATTTCTGGTGACAAACGGGCAGGAGCCGGACATGCTCAAGAGGCTTGCAGCTGAAGATGCGCTTCCTACCCAGATTTACCTTTCAACCAATGCGTCGAACAAAAAGATGTTTCACCAGATAAACCGCCCGCTTCACAAGGACGCATGGGAGCGTTGGTGGGAGAGTTTGCGGTTCCTCGCAACCGTCAATACAAGGACCGTGCTCCGCATGACCCTGATAAGGGGATACAACGATAGCGCTGACTTTGTACAGGAATTCGCGGAAATGATGGAGCAGGGCAGCCCGCACTTTATCGAGCTAAAGTCATACATGCACATCGGCATGTCAAACCAGCGCCTAGAGAAAAGCCAGATGCTTGAAATGGACGAAGTGAGAGACTTTGCGAACAAACTGTACGAAAAAACGCCCTCGTTCAAGGTCATGGACGAAAGCGAGATCTCTAGGATAGTGGTACTGCAGAACCAGACACGCTACATTGAAAGGTGGATCAAAGAATATATGATGCCCGAAGCATCATTATTTTAAGTACCACTGGGCAAATTTTTCAAGCGCCTTTTTGCGATGGGAATACTCGTTCTTTTTTTCCTTTAGCTCTGCAAACGTCAGGTCAAAGCCGGCGGGGATAAAGATCGGGTCGTACCCCCATCCACCTTCTGTTATCGTGTCAGATATACTGCCGTCAATTCTGCCTTCAGATATCGATAATCTCTTGCCGTCATGGAATGCTATCAGCGAGCGAAACGATGCTGATCTATTGTTAAAGCCGGCAAGCAGCTTCAAGACGCCATCGTTTCCTAGTGTTTTGAATGCGTGTGAGGAATACTGGCCGGGAAAACCATTGAGAGCATCAATGAACAACCCATCGTCTTCGACTATCACTGGCCTGCCGACTTTGGCAAAAGCGCTCTTGGTTTTTTCTTTTGCAATCTCTTCAAGCGAATCCGACTGGATCTCTATAAGCTCGACCTGTGCAAAGTCAACGGCGACTCCATGAGCTGATAATATTGACTGGACTTCGCGGTACTTGTTCTGGTTGGTGCTTGCAAACGTTACCTGCAACAGCTTCAAAGCAGGCAGCCTGAAATAAAAATTGTCAGGTAACCCGTGCGTACCTTCCGCGCTGCTCTATTTCTTTCACGTTTTCAAGTATCCTGCCGGCCTTTTTCTCGCCGGCTACACTTGCATAGCCTTCCATGAAACGCGGAAAAGCCTTCTTTACCGCAATGTGCGCGCTCGTGAAAACCTCCTTTATCAGCCGTATGTCTGTTGCCATGTCCTCCAGGCGCTCTGAATAATATGACAGCCCGAAATCAAGCAGGACAAGTTTTTTGCTTGCGATAAAATTTGAAGTAGTGAGATCGCCGTGGATGATGTTGCTTGCGTGCAGCATGGCAGCATAGCGGCCCATTTCGTGACAGAGGTCTGGCGTTATAGCGTCCCTTACGTTTTCTCCTTCCACGAATTCCATTATTATCTCCGCCCTTACAGGGTCAACAAAATGCACAAAGGGCGACATGACGCCGGCAGCCTTTGCGGCTGACATGAAACTTGCTTCATGGATTGTCCGGTGCTTCCTTATCGTGGCGTCTAGCGCTTCATGCCGGTACGGCTTTGGCGAGCGCACCTTTGAAATGGCCTTTTCGCCGGCCCACTCTCCGATGTAGATGTCTGCCTCTGCGCCCCGCTTTGCCAGCTGCAATAGTAATATAGCCTTTGCACTGGAGATAAAAATGTGGTGAGCTTTGAGCCGGCGGCAGGGGAAAGAGTGGTGCTTGATGAGGACTGCGCCGAGGACAGGCTGAAAAGCGGCGTACTCGTCCTGACAGACAGACGGATCGTTTTCCAAAAAACCCAGGGCAGGATGGCCACTCTCTCAAAGAAGGAAGGCGACGTGGTGCTAGAGATTCCTCTCGACAAGGTAACGTCGGTCAAGGCTGAGGGCTTTTTGGTGAAAAAATTGGTGATAACGTCTGGCGACCAGACCTATAAGTTTGGAGTGTTCAACAACGGCAAGTGGGAGCGCCAGATAAAGCAGCTCAAGGGCGCCAGCTGACGTCCACGGTGTCAAGCCGCCAGGACTGATGCACAAACGACTCTTTTATGCCTACGCGCTTTTTAGTCGCCACGTATTCCTGAAGAGCTGTCCACGCTATCTGGGCGCCATTGTCGCCTGCAAACCTGATTGGGCAGGCGAACAATTTTGCACTTTGCCGGTCGCATGCAGCTTCGAGCATCTGTACAAGCCTTTTGTTTGCGGCAACTCCGCCCACTATCATCATCTCTTTTTTGCTAGTGAACGAGAGCGCGCGCTCTACCGCTTCTGCGAGCATCGCAAACGCCGTTTCCTGCAACGAATAGCACACGTCTGCATGGCTTTGCTCTGAAGCAAGCCTGACTGCCGCAGTCAGCAGGCCGGAAAATGAAACGTCGTTGCCCTTGATGATGTATGGCAATTGCAGGTATTGTCCTTGCGACAGGCTCGCCAGTTGTTCAATCCTACCGCCGCAGGGCGATGCAAACCCAAGAGACCGGCCAAACTGGTCCAGCAGCTGCCCGACAGTGATGTCAAGCGTCTCGCCAAACACACGCCACCGGCCATGCGAGAAGGCAAGCATCATCGTGTGGCCGCCAGACACCAACAGCACAAGCGGATCGGAAGCGCCTGTCAGCATTGCCCCGAGCTCGACATGACCAAGAGCATGGTTCACCGGCACCAGCGGCTTTTTGTAGAAGCCGGCGACAGTCCTTGCAACCACCGCACCCACGCGAAGGCACGGGCCCAATCCCGGGCCGGCGGAATAGCCCGCAATGTCGATGTCCTTTATTGAAACGCCCGCAGATGCAAGCGACTGCTTTAGAACATCAGAGGATACTTCCATGTGGTGCCGCGATGCTTCGCGGGGATGTATCCCGCTGCCTTCTGGCGCCTTGTACACGTCGCGTTCATCAGAAAGTACCTTGCCTTTTGAATCCACTATTGAGCAGCCAAAGGTGTGGGCGGTGCTTTCTACTCCAAGGCAAAGCATTGCTATCCCCTGCTTGCCGCAGACACTATTTTAATCACGTCGCCGCTCTTTAGCTTGTGGTCGGCACCTACGCGCTGCTTGCTCCTTGCGTCGACTGCATACAGGAATCCTTTTGCCAGATCGGCGTGCACTGTTGCTGCAAGGTCTTTGACGGTAGAGCCCTCGGGCAGTAATCTGACATCAGGCAGAATGTTGCCCTTTTTGTCTGCCAGCTTGAACTCGTCTTCCACTGGATAGACTGCCACCAAACGAAGCAGTTTGAAGCAGGCGATGTTGATTGCCTCTTGAACGCCTGTCGATCCGTACTTTTCCATCAGCGTCTTGACGATGTCAAGTGCTTTTTGTTGCTGTGTGTTTAGCTGCACGCTAGGCTTAACGTCAAACGAGCTGTCGCCGGGCAGGTAATGGAGCACTCCTTTTTTTGATGCTTTGCGCAGGAGTGCCTCCGCTTCTGACGCGCAGGGAACGACTGTAAGGCCTGCTGCCTTCATTTTCTCGATGTTCATTTCTGCGCTTGGCAGGTCTGCCTTGTTTGCGGCTATCAAAAACGGCTTTGACTTTACGCGCAATATCTTGCAAAAAGCCAGTATGTCCTCCTCTGTCCAGCTCGCCGGCTTTTTCATTGCAAGGCCGGACTCGTGAATCGCGTGTGCGATCTGCGCCTCTGTTATTGCAAGGCCGGACAGCCGCTTTGCAAGCATCTGCTCCAGTTTTTGGCCCTGGCCTTCTGCTTCCCTTGCATTTTTGCTCCAGTCCCGGCTGACAAGCGAAGCAAGCCAGAGGTCGAATTCTTCCTCCACGAACTCGATGTCAAACATCGGGTCCCCGGTTCCGGCAGGTACGGACCTTCCGTTGCTATCTGTCGAACCAGAGGCATCTACCACGTGAATGAGGGCATCTGCCTGCCTGGCATCATCTAGGAATTTGTTGCCAAGCCCCTTCCCCGTGTGGGCGCCCGGCACAAGGCCGGCAACATCGACAAGTTTTATCGGGATGAACCTGTTGCCGTCGATGCACATCGAATGCACAGGGTTGTCCTGAACGCCAAATTCCCGGCAGACGCACTTTACTCTGGCATAGGCGACTCCAACGTTTGGCTCGATGGTTGTAAAGGGATAGTTTGCGGCAGGGACGGCAAGCTCTGTTGCTGCGTTAAAGAAGGTGGACTTGCCGACGTTGGCCTTGCCAATCAAGCCTATTATCATGAGCGGCTATGCTTGGTTTGAGCCAGCCCGAATTAATGTCTTTCAAGATTTAATAAAATGCAAGCGCGATACCTGCATGTTGAACAAGGAAGCTACTTGGTGGATCAAAAAACTTGGGCTGCAAAGGCATCCTGAAGGCGGCTACTTTAAGGAAACTTACCAGTCAGATCTGACGTTGGACATTGCGGGCTACCAGGGATCTCGACATATTACAACTGCCATCTATTACATGCTAGTTGGCAATGAATTTTCTGCATTTCACAGGATAAAATCCGACGAAACATGGAACCATTATGCCGGTGGCTCACTTACGATCTATGCAATAAGCGATGACAAATTATCCAAAGTAAAAATAGGAAAAGGCAAAGGAGAAGTGCCTCAATTTACGATAAAAGCAAACACTTGGTTTGCCGCCTCACTTGATGATAAATCATATTGCCTGCTTGGTTGTACAGTGTCACCCGGGTTTGACTACCGCGACTGGGAGCTTGGCAAGCGCGACAAGCTTGTCAGCATGTACCCGCAGCACAAGAAAATCATCGAGCGGCACACCACTGTTTAATAATCGCTGATCCAGTCTTGATCGCATTGCCTAGACCTGCGGCAGTGTGCATCGTGAGTGGCGGGCTGGACTCTGTCTGCTATGCTGCTTCGCTTGCAGAAGATTATGACATTTACATGCTGACCTTTGCTTACGGCCAGCGCGCCAAGAGGGAGATCGAGCGGGCGAGATATTTTGCCAGAGTGCTCAAGGCAAAAGATCACAAGGTAATTGATATTAGTTTCATGAAGTCTCTCTACGGTACAAGCAACTCCCTGACAGACAGCAGGCAAAAGCTGTCAGAGGGGTTTGAGCAAAATTTAATTGTGCCTGTCAGAAACGCGATATTTATCACGATAGCGACTGCGTGGGCGATGAGCATGAATGCCAAGGTGGTGGCGTACGGCGCGCACACCGGCGACATCCCGCACTACCCTGACTGCAGGCCCGTTTTTGTCAGGGCGATAAGTGAGGCGCTCAACATCGCCGAGTCAGACAGCATAATTTCCGGCCAGCGGCAGGAAATAACAATTTTGTCGCCTGCCATTATGGGAATCGACAAGCCAGCTCTTCTGAAAACAGGCTACAAGGTTCTGGGCGACAGAGCATTCCAGACCTGGAGCTGCTACTCTGACGGCATCAGGGCTGGCGGGGGCTATGTCCACTGCGGAAAATGCGAATCGTGTATAAGTAGGAAAAAAGCATTCACCACTGCACAAATAGAGGACAAGACACGTTATGCGACAGAAAACGGCAAGCGCAAGGGTAAAGCTAAGTGAAATATTCACGAGCATCGAGGGAGAAGGAGTGCTCTTTGGCACCAAGACGATGTTCGTCAGGATGGCAGGCTGTCCCCTAAAGTGCCACTGGTGCGACACGCCTTACGCGATCCCCATGGACAGCGGAAGCGACTATTCTATAGACGAGGTCAAGGAACTGATATTAGAGAACCTGCACCCAAACACCTACAAGGTCAACTTTACTGGCGGCGAGCCCCTCGTGCAACACGAAGCAGTCATTGAACTGGCAAAGTTTGTCAGGCAAAAGGGCATCCGCACCTACCTCGAATCGGCCTGCTACGACTCTGCAAGGTTCTCAAAGGTACTGCCGCATATCGACATATGCAAGATAGAGTTCAAGTTAAAGGATTCCAAAGTTGTTGACGAAAAACACTATGGCAACCTGCTGAAAAACGAGCTAGATTGTCTCAAGCTAGCAGTCAGCAACGGCAAGGCCTCCTATATCAAAATAGTAGTAACAAATTCGTCAAGCCTTAAAGAATTCAAAGAACTAGTACATAAGGTGTTCAATATCGCCAAGCCGGCTGATATAGCTGGGTTTATAATACAGCCGAGCTATAAAGTTGACGAGCCAACGTTGGATGTCCTTTTTGGCTTTTATGACGCCGTTTACCCATTCTACGATCAGGTGCGCGTCGTGCCGCAGCTGCACAAGGCAATAGGAGTCAGGTAAATCAAAAAATGACAGCAGAAAAGATGATCATCAACAAAAAGAAGGTAGCCAAGCTGGTCAGGGAGCTATTGATAGAGCTTGGGGAAAACCCGGACAGAGAAGGGCTTGTCGGCACTCCGGGCAGGATGGCTGACATGTACGAGGAAATTTTTGGAGGCTATAGGATGGACGCCGAGCTTGACGTCAGCTTTTCAGAAGAGACCGACGCGATAATCGCCAAAGACATCCAGTTCTACAGTATGTGCGAGCACCACATGTTGCCGTTCTTTGGCAAGATCCATGTCGCCTACATCCCTTCAGGCAAGGTGTTTGGGGTGTCAAAGCTGGTAAGGCTAGTCGAAAAGTATTCCCGCAGGCTGCAGATACAGGAGCGGCTGACAAAGCAAATAGCAGACGAGCTTGTGAGGATGGGTGTAAAGGGCGCGCTTGTCATAGCAGAAGGCGAGCACCTGTGCATGAAGATGCGCGGCGTGAGGAATGACAGCTCCATCATCACGATAGCGCACAGGGGCATAATGGAGCAAAAGGAAGTGCGCGAGCACGTGCTGGCTCTGATATACAACCCAAGGTCAGAGATAAGGTCGCTCTAGGCAGAAAGAATCATTTTCTTTATTTCCCTTCTGTCGTAGAATGAATTACATAAAATGCAATTCCATCCATCAATATCTCCAAGCCGGGTTATCACGACACGCTCTTTCATGTCGCCACCACAATCGGGGCATCGAAACATGCCACAACTAAGCAGGAATGTTACTTAATGGCCGCATGTACACATCTGCAACCAATGTTGCAGTGTAGCTAAATGTCGTCAGGCTAATAAGCAACCTCCATCCACCAATAGCGTTTGCCAGGCTGCAAAATAATTTTCTATGGCGGCGTAAACGAGGTTGGCGGCAACAAAATCCTGCTTGACGACAATGGCATTAGGATATTCCTTGACTTTGGCAAGGGGTTTTCCCGGCGCGCAAGGTTCTTTGAAGAGTACCTAAAGCCCAGGTCCGCAAACGGGCTGGTCGATTTCATCAAGATGGGTCTGATCCCGGACATCGACGGCATATACAGGGAAGACCTTGTCGAGATGGCCGGCAAAAAGGCTATCACTCCAGAAGTTGACGCGGTGCTTGTTTCACATGCCCACGCTGACCACGTCGACTATATTTCATTTCTCCACCGCGACATCCCGCTTTACATGGGAAGCACCTGCCACACTATTCTAAAGTCGATACAGGAGAGGGCGCCCCGCGACTTTGAGCGCGAAGTGCTTGACTTTTCCCCAAAGCCGTACAAGAGGGGAGCCAAGCCGGTAGAGCGCAAGATACAAGAGTTCAGGTCTGGCCGCAAGTTCAAGGTGGGATCGCTAGAAATTCATCCGATCCATGTTGACCACTCTATACCGGGCGCGTATGGCTTTATCATTTACACAAGCGCAGGACCCATCGCGTACACGGGCGACGTCAGGCTGCACGGCGCAAGGCCAGAGATGACTAGAGAGTTCGTGGCAGAGGCAAAGGCAGCAAAGCCAGTGGCCCTCATATGCGAAGGCACGAGGATAACAGACCTGCCAATGGAAGAGAGTGAGCAAAAGGTGTTCAAGGAGGCAAGCACCCTTGTTGCAAAACACCCGAACGCGCCGGTGTTTGCGGATTTCAACTTCAAGGACATGGACAGGGTCAGGACTTTTTACAAGGTGGCAAAGGAGAGCGGCAGGAAAATGGTCGTGAAGTTAAAGGACTGCTACTACCTGAAGTACATGTCTCTGGACCCGAGCATTGGCATCCCAAACTATGACGACAAGGACATCGTCATCTACAAGCCAAAGCAGGTGTCCGGCACCTACGCGGACGGCGACTATTATGGCGAAGATGCCAAGTTTGCTAGCTTGCCAAACGCCAAGACCGCGGCAGAGATAAGCGAAAACTCGAGCCGCTACCTGTGCGCCCTTGGATACTTTAGCTTTGCATCGCTAATCGACATCAGGCCGCCTGCCGGCGCGCTCTACATCCATTCTGCAAGCGAGCCGTACAACGAAGAGATGGTGCTGAACCAGGAACGAGTGGACAACTGGCTCGACAAGTTTGGAATGGAGAGGCACCAGATACACTGCTCCGGCCACGCAAAAGGCCCTGACCTGTTCAGCATAGTGGAGGACATTGACGCAGGCATGCTCTTCCCCATCCACACCGAGCATCCCGAGATGTACGTCAGGGCAACTAGAAAGATGACGGTGGTCGAGGAAGGAAAAGCATACGCCCTGTGATCGACGTTAAATTATTACTAGCCAATTGTCGAAATCTAGAGGATATCAACCATAGCATGTGCTAGACGCAGAGTGCACAAAATTTTTTATGTTGAACCTGCATGCTACTGTGAGGTAGTAGCCAGACGGCCGATTCTTGGATAGACTGCGCAGTATGCGGAAACAGGTACGGCTCGTTTTTGCCTACATGCCCTAGATGCGGCACCCAAGGCAATTTTGCAAGCTCGCCAGCTCCAAAGAAGAGCGCAGCTCGCAACATTGGGATTGCCGCGGCAGTCGCAATTGCGGTGGTCATCGTAGCCCTTGCGATTCCGTCGATTGTCAATATCGCGATGCACCAACAAAGCAACCCGATAATCACCATTTTGCAGCCGCAGAGCCAGAAACCGAAAACCGTCCCGCGCGAAGAGCTGATACAGCATGCCCTTGATGTAATAAACAAAGACAGGACAGATTTTGGCCTTCCCGCAGTGAAGCTAAGCTCAAATGAGGCAGCGCAGTTCCACGCTGAAGACGTTTTCAGTACAAAACAGATATCCCACTGGACCACCAGCGGGGAGAAACCCTACATGACCTACACAAGGTATGGAGGCGACGGCAGTGTGCAGCAAAACGTGGCCATCGCAGGCTTTACCGCAAACCAGTACAATGAATGCCAGACTAATGTTTTGCTAGACTGCGAAAAGATAGATCCGCTAAAAACCATTGACGAGCTAGAATACGAAATGATGTATAAGGACAAGGATTGCTGCAACGACGGCCACAGGGACAATATCCTTAACGCCCACCATACGCACGTGAGCATTGGCATAGCCTATGACCAGTATTACCTTGCGCTTGTTCAGAATTTTGAAAATGATTATGGGCTAAACGTTGCAGTCAATAGTGGCCAAGTGAGGGTTTCCGGCACACTTTTGTCCGGCACTCTTGACCACATCGCGATTTACTACGATGAAATGCCTACTCCGCAGGTATACGAGCAGAACAAGCACCTGCTTTCATATTCTGCCGGCGAGCTCGTGGCGACCGTGGTCAAGCCGCTGCCGCCCGGGTACTACTACAAGCCTGCCGACGGATACAGCATTATCGAAGCAAGCAGGTGGGCTACGGATGGCAGTTCAGTTGACGTGGCATTCAATCTTGCTCCCGCGGTAAATCAGGACGGCGTCTACACGCTGTTTGCTGCAGTCAAGCCTGACAATAGCGACGATATGTTTGAGGTGACGTCGTATTCGATTTTTGTGCATGCTCAAAACAGCAGGGAGGGGTAGGCATTATCATGCGACGCCATCTTTGGCCAAATTTTGCCTCGACGCGCGCATATTGCTCGCCTACACGTTTCATCCATGCTGAAACTCACGCAATACGCGAGTATTTACTGATGGTAGATTCAGCTATTTAAGACAGCTGATAGTATTTTCCATGCTAAATGTTAACTCACTTATACTATGTAGACGTATCTAGAACATTCTGCTATGATAAAATCCTTTGAGAATCAACGTGAAAAAAGAGCGAGACCTTTCTGCCAAGCGACCGGCTGCTTTGACCATGCTGATTGTTATGTCGTAGTAAAGGAAACTGAAGAAGCTGATTATTACGAGGTGAGCAAAGAGCGCTCCTATGAGAAAACGGAAAAGACCTTTGACGCGCATGACGAGTTTGACGGCTTTAAGCTGATCTTGTACCTGTGTCACAGACATGAAAACGACTTCAAGTACCTCATCAGGGGAAGCGAGCTCAGGGTGGCAAAAAAATGCGCCCTCCAGATCCCAAAGCTTCCATAGGATCGAGGGCCTGCCAGCCGTCAAGCAGGTAAAACAGTATCGAGTAATTGCCAGTGTTAAAGCCGCTGCCAAACGGCTGGTAGGTTGAGACTACTGGCAGACCGTTCTTGCTTTTTGCTAATTCCATCAGCCTCTTTACCTCGTAACCTTTAAGCCTTGGGATGCCGCCGCTTGCCTTTACCTGAATGAACCACTTGGCGTTTCTGCAAGTCGCGACAATGTCTGCCGGCCCTCTGCTCCCTCTAGACATGCGCACATCCTCCCACCCCATTGACTTTAGGTAGAGTGCCACCACGTATTCGGCCTCGCGGCCAAACTTACTCCAAGAGTACTTGCTATCCAAGAGAAACAGCCTGTGAGGCGATTCCTTATAGCTGTTTCCGAACAAAGTTGTTTACTTGCAGCTCAAATCGCAGATGCAGAAATGGCTGATCTTCTACTACATTTTACAGCTATTATTTATCTATCCTATACCGTAATATACATGACTTGAAAGCCTCGAAACCCGCTGATGAGTGCGATGTGTCGTCAGCGATTGAGCCGGGCGGCCCAGAAAATCTCAGCGACGAATCCATTCAGATTGTCTCCAATGTGCAAAGGATGAAGCAGTTGTATCTCTCTTTGGTTAGAAACGCGCAAAACGAAATACTTTTGATTTTTCCAACCACAAATGCTATTCGCAGAGAAGAAGGTGTAGGCGTCTTTGCAGAACTGCGGCGTGCATCCCAGCGGGGAGTAACGGTCAGGATTCTGACGCCAGAAGATGACTTTGTCAGGGTTCAACTTGAAGAGCTGAGAAGCATTGGAATGGTTGTGAGGCAGATAGAAACTCCAACCGAGGCGAAGTTCAAACTTTTAATTATTGACAAAAAATTCTCACTTGTCATTGAAACCAAAGATGATGCCAAGGGGAATTTTGAAAATGCAGTAGGTATGGCCACCTTTTCAAACAGCAAGTCTACTGTCATGCCTTACGTAACCATTTTTGAGAGTTTCTGGCGCGAAACCGATCTGTATGAAAGAGCAAGAGAGGCAGACAGAATAAAGGACGAGTTTGTCAACATCGCGGCTCACGAGCTGAGAAACCCAATTTCACCGATAATGGCAAGTGGCGACTTTGCAATGGAAGAAGTTAAGAAATTGAAAGAGGGCATAGTCGACGAACAGACACTGGATAGCCTTACAGATAACATAAACATGATAGTCAGGAATGCGGCAAAACTATACAAGCTGTCAGAAGACATTTTGCAAGTGAGCAGGATAGAAAGCGGCACCTTCAGCTTGAATGTTGAACAGGTTGATCTCAAACTCCTATTGGATCTGGCCATTCAAGATGCAAGGAAAAGGATAAAAAATGAACACAAGCCAATTGACATTCGCCTAGACTATCGATTGGATGATAACGGAAAAGAATTTACTCTATTTTGCGACAGTTCTAAAATCAACCAAGTGCTTTACAACGTGCTTGACAATGCCGTCAAGTTCACAGACCACGGCGGTATAACATTATCTGTGGGCATGCGTGATGCCACTTACGTAATAGTCAAGGTAGAGGACTCGGGCAGTGGCATTGATCCGGAGATCAAGAACAAGCTTTTTGTTAAATTCGCAAGCAAATCAAATTCCGGTACCGGCCTTGGTTTGTATTTAGCCAAGAAAATTATCGAAGCCCATGGAGGCAGAATCTGGGCGGCAAACAATCCATCAGGAACTGGAGCAACTTTCTCTTTCACTCTCCCAACAGATATTCGATCAACGGAAGCAAATGAACGTCTTTCGATGAAAAAAACTGGATCAAGCAGCAATACCGATAAATACATCCAAAAGGGGACATAGAGTGACAGGCGTGAGACATCAATGACAGAGACCATCCGCCGCAAAAAGCCCAGCTTGTTACTTCAGGCTCATACAGAAAATAATGAATTTTTGGTGCAGCCGGCTGGCATGCTTGTATTTGCTGGCAGAAACGGGCTGCCGCCCAAAGAATCAAATGGCAATAAGCGGAAGAACAACTCTGCCGACCGGAGAGATAATCCTCCTGACTCGGCATTTCCGCCTTACAGAATAATGGTCGTTGATGATGAGCCAGATGCAGTCAATATTTTGAAAAAAGGTCTTGAGCGCAAGGGCTTTCATGTGGCTGGCTACACCAATCCTGTTGAAGCGCTATCTAACTTTGCCAGGCACCAATATGATATTGTCCTAACAGACATTCGCATGCCACAAATGAATGGCATAGATTTTTTCAGGCAGTTGCGAGCCAGGGACAACGAAGTCTTGATTTGTTTTGTCACCGCCTACGAGCAATTTAGGCATGATTTTGAAATAGCCCATCCCGAAGAGCAGGCGGGCTGCTTTATTCCAAAGCCAATAAGCGTCGACAGGTTGGTGGGCATGATCACAAGAAAGATGGAAGAAAGAGAGAACAGATGGCGCGGAAGGATATAGACTAGCGGAATGCTTAGCTGCTTCTAAGACATTCCTTACAATAATACTCGCACTCGCCAAATTGAGTATGGCCTTCTATAAAAACAGGAAATAATTCATTCTTGTATTGCTTGCATTTGTTACACATGCCGCTCCTGCTCACGATTCTATCATGTTAATAAAGTTCATTAGAATTATGGATAAGTTCAAACTTCAGGTTATTATGTACGATTGTATATGTCGATAGCGGTGTAACTTAGCCTTTGCCGCATCCGCCCAAATCTGCAACTTATAGATAAATATACATAGATACATATTTCCCAAACCAGTCGTAATGCGTGTCGCTTATGGCTTCTTACTCAACTCTTAAAGTGGGACGCTGGAACCTGACAGACCTTGTCAAAGATCCATCAGCCGATGAATTCAGCCGGTTTTTAGACTCGATTGAAAGTCAGATAAAAGAATTTGAGGCAAATCGCACGCGTCTGTGGCAGGATATCCCAGCAACAGAGTTTGAGCAAATGATCCACGCGCTTGAAAGCATTTCTGAAAAAATAAGCATCGCAAGCGGCTACGCGCACCTGGACTACTACTCTGATACTTCCTCAAACAAGGCATCAGCCCTTGTCACAAAGATGGAGAAGATGGCGGCCGATGCAGGCAACAGGCTGCTCTTTTTCGACCTCTGGTTCAAGAAGGGGCTGGATGATGTAAATGCAGACCGGCTGATAGAAGCCATGCCAAAGGTCTACCGCGAATACCTGCGGCACAAGCGCCTTGTCGCAAAATACTCGTTGAGCGAGCCGGAAGAAAAAATAATCAACACTCTTGAAGTGACTGGCACCCGAGCCCTTGTCAAGATCTATGACAAGATGAGCAGCGGTTTTGAATTTGAAATGAAGCTTCGCAAGGGCAAGAAAACTATTGTCAGGAGATTTGACAATAGAGAAAAGCTCGTACACTTGTGAGAAGCCCGGATTTCAGGACAAGAGAAGCTGCATACAAGGCGCTCTTTGAGGTATACAAAAAGAACAGCGGAGTTTTGGGTGAAATTTACCAGAACGTCGTAATCCAGTGGCGTGACGAAGCGATCTCGATGCGCGGCTACAAGTCGCCCATCTCTGTACGCAACATTTCAAATGATCTTGACGACGAAACTGTAGAGGCGCTCTTGCAGGTTTGCAGGAAGAATTCCTCGGTGTTTCAGGATTATTTCAAAGAAAAAGCCAAGATGCTTGGCATGAAAAAGCTCAGGCGCTACGACCTATACGCTCCGTTATCGACAAAGGCGTCAGATAGCAAGAGCTTTACTTTTGGAAAAGCAGTGTCAACCGTGCTTGACACTTTTGGCAATTTTGACTCAGAATTTCGTAGCCTTGCAGAGCGGGTCTTTTCAGAGCGGCATGTTGATTCAGAGATTAGAAAAGCCAAGAGGGGCGGCGCATTCTGCTATACGGTTTCGCCCAAGATAACTCCCTATGTTCTATTGAATTTTGATGGCAAGACAAGGGACGTGTCGACGCTTGCACATGAATTTGGGCACGCCATACACAGCATGCTTGCGTCAGAGATGCCGGTAATGGTCTCGCATGCGCCGCTGCCGCTTGCAGAGACTGCGTCAGTGTTTGCAGAGATGCTTTTCAATGAAAGGATGGCTGAAAAGATGTCGCCAAAAGCGCGCCGGCTGTTGCTTGCAGAGCAGATTGACGACATGTACGCGACTATAATGCGGCAGGCGTATTTTACGCTCTTTGAGGTTGACGCCCACAAGGCGATAGGCGAGCAGAATGCCACGATTGACGCGGTAGCCAAGATGTACATGGACAACCTCAAGGAGCAGTTTGGCACCTCGGTTGCGATTGGCCCAGAGTTTGAATGGGAGTGGATATACATCCCGCACTTTTACCATACGCCCTTCTACACCTACGCGTACTCGTTTGGCAACCTGCTTGTACTTTCGTTGTACCAGCAATACAAGCGCGAAGGCAAGTCGTTTGTGCCAAAATACTTGAAGATATTGTCTGCAGGAGGGTCGAGAAAGCCCGAAGACCTGTTGATCGAGGCTGGCATCGACATCTCAAAGCCTGAATTTTGGCAGCAAGGTTTTGATTATGTGCAGGGAATGATACAGCAGCTGAAATCCCTTGCGCCGAAATGACGACTGGATTCTGACCGCAAGCATTGCCGGGTCAATGTCTGCCGGCGTGCTATTGCCGGCTGCAGGGTTGATGATAGAGCCGTACCTGCTGGTCTGGCTCGGCGCCCTGCTCTTTTTGAACCTGATAAGGCTCGATGCGTCCGACCTTGTATTGACCTTTACAAAGCCGAAACAGCTGGCAGTATTGTCAATAATCAAGCTGGTGGGTCTGCCGCTTGCAATGTATACAATAGCATATTTTGTGTACAGGCCGTTTGCTCTTCCAATATTGCTACTATCAGGCATTTCAACTGGACTTGGTGCGCCATTCGTGGTCAACCTGATCGGAGGCAGGCTGCCGCTTGTTGTTGGCATGATAATTGCCACTTCAATTGCAGCGCCTTTTATCCTGCCGTCGATGGTATACGCGCTAGTAGGCTCGCAGTTTAACATCCCAGTGCTGCAAATGATGGTTCTGCTTGTCATAGCGCTCTTTACGCCCCTTGCCGCCGGCTGGTTTACGAAAAGGTATTTTCCGGCCACGTCAAGGTTTGCTGACGAAAAGTCGTTTCCGCTGTCGCTCATCTTTATTATCCTGATAAATTTTGGGATGTTTGCCAGGTTCTCCGGCTATTTCTATTCTGACCAGAGCTTTCTTTTGCAGGTAATAGCCATGGCATTTATCTGCTATGCAGTCTACTGCGTTGCAGGATATGCAGGAGCGAGAGGCGGCAGGGCGGAAAAGACCGCCGGCCTCATCTCCATGAGCTACGTCAACAACGTGCTGGTGGCCGTGCTTGCGCTCCAATTCTTTGGTCCGGAGGTTGCAGCCCTTGCAGCTCTCTACAACATCCCATATTATGCAGGAATTGTGGTTATCAAGAAAATTGTGCTTGCGTCTAACCCTCCGCCAACCAGCGCCTAGTTGCAAAGTATATCTTTGGTATTGCAAAACATATGGTATGCCAGTAATTCAAGTTACGATGAGCCAAGGAAGAACCGTGGAACAAAAACGTGAGCTTGTTCGTGTATTGACGAGGGAGACAGCAAGAATTCTCAAAACAAAGGAAGAAAGCATACGCATACTCATCTATGAAGTTTCAAAAGAAAACTGGGGAAACGCGGGGGTTCTTGGGCTTGACATGAAATGACGCAATTGAGCCTAGGTCGGCCTCACGCCTTGCTTCATCATGCTCTGGAACTGCTCGTCAGACAGGCTCTTTTTGGCCGCCACCATTTGCTCTACATCTTTGCCTGCAAGGTACCTCAGATTTGGATTCTTGGCGGTTGCAGCTTCAACTACTACTTTTGCCGCCGAGTTGGCATCTGAGCCATTTTCCAGCATCCTGTTCACAGTCGACGACATCATTTGCATCATCGGCGAATATGGAGAACTTGGATCCTGCGCTTTCTTTGCTATGACCATGTCATTGGCAAAGTTTGTCCTGACCATTCCTGTTGATCAGCTTGCAGACCAGCAAATTTGGGAAGAGCTTCAAAAGAAAGGATACAATTTTCCATTCTACGGCAAAAAATATTATTTCATGGACGAGGCTGCCCGATGGTTTGATGCCCTACATCTGGCAATACAAAGGCTCAGAAGCGAGATAGGCGCATGAAGAGTTGATGTTAGTCTTTTCGTGTAACCTAGTTGCCCTGTGCGGCCTCCAGAATCGCCTTTGCCTGCTTGTAGTGAACCGCGTCCACCATCCTGCCTTCAAGCCTGACTGCGCCCCTACCACTCCCTTTCTCCATCGCTTCGCCAAGCGCCTGCACCACCTTTTTTGCCCATTCAACTTCGTTCTTGCTTGGAAGGAATACCTTATGCACCGGTTCTATCTGGCTTGGATGGATTATGCTCTTGCCAGAGTACCCAAGGCGCTTTGCAGTCATTGCGTCCCTGATAAGACCGCTTACGTCATCTATTTTCTGCCATATCCCATCTATCGCGTGCACGCCGGCGGCCCTTGCATCCACAGGTACTTTGGACCGCGCATAAGAGTAGCCGGTTGAGTCCTGCTCGTCATAGTCAAGCCTCATGTCGTAGAGAAAGTCAAAGACCCCAAATACAAGGGCGTTGATCCTGTCGTCTGCGCTTGCTATCTGGTATGCATTCCTAACGCCTCTTGCAGTTTCAATCGAAGGCATTAGTGATATCTTGTCTATACCCCTTTCGGCTTCCAGCGCCATCATTTGTTTCTTTATTTCAACAACTTCTGTCGCGTCGTTGACCTTTGGCACAACCACGCCGTCAATGCCTTTTTGCGCTACCTCCTTTAGGTCTGCCTGCACAAGCCCGGACTCGGGTGAGTTTGTCCTAACGTAGACCAGCTTTGAGTATTCCTTGCGGCGTACAAGCGTGTCGGCTATTATCTTTCTAGCCGCGTCCTTTTCGTTGGCGGGCACCGAGTCTTCCAAGTCAAAGCAGAGGATGTCGGCCGGGATCGTCTTGGCCTTCTCTATAAAGCGCGTGTTGTTGCCGGGGACAAAAATCAGGCTTCTGAACATACAAAAAGAGAGAAGAAAGAAAGGGTTTTTAGAGCTTTTGTGGCGTCGTCAGGATCTTGCCAAACTGCTGGGCTTCCGCCATCATGACATGACCCTTGGCCATGTCTGAAAACGGCAGGATGGTGTCGATGACTGGCTTTATTTTGCCCTTGCTGACCCAGTATATTACGTCTTCAAGCTCTGCCTTTGTGCCCTGTGTTGAGCCAAGCAAATTTGTGCCTCTGAAGAATAGGTATCTTAGGTCGATGGTCGAATCGTAACCGGTAGTTGCGCCCGTTGACACAAGCGTCCCGCCCATCTTGAGTAATCCGACTTCTTGGGGAAAAGTCGACTTGCCAATGTGCTCAAAGACAACATCAACGCCAGACTGTCCAAGCTTCTTGTTAATTTCTCTGACCTTCTTGTACCAATCAGACTCTCTGTGGTTGACTGCATAGTCTGCTCCAAGCTCTATGCACTTGTCCATCTTGTCCTGCTTGCCTGCCGTGGCAATGACTGTACAGTTGTATAACTTGGCAATTTGGATGCCGACCATACCGACGCCGGAACCGCCACCCATTACCAGCACCAGTTGACCTGGCTTTATCTTTGCACGACCAACGAGCATGTGCCACGAAGTCATGCCGACCATGGATACTGCTGCTGCGTCATTGAATGAAACATTGTCTGCGATCTTGACTACATTTACCTCTGGCAGGCGTGTATATTGCGCGAATCCTCCCCAGAGCGGGCCAGTCTGGAAGCCCCACACGAGTCTGTCGCTGCAGTCAAATTCTCTGCCCGAAGTGCACTCATAGCAAACCCTGCAGCTCAGATTAGAATGCGAAACCACTCTATCACCCACCTTCAGTTTCTGGACATCAGACCCTACTTCAACAATAGTGCCTGCTACATCGCTTCCAGAAATATGTGGCAACGGGATCTTGATCGGCTCGCCCCAGATGCCCCACAGATCATTATAGTTGTAGGCTGCCGCTTCAACCTTGATCAAAACTTCATTTGGCTTGATCTTGGGAGTGTCGATATCCTCAATCTTAACGACTTTTAGCGGGTCTTTGCTGTATTCTCGATAGACTGCTGCTTTCATAAAGGCACAAGCTCTTCCATGATCTTAAATAGTTAACTCGTGCCGGACCAGTAGTCCGCTAGCTTAATAATTAGCGCCTCTCGAACTTGAACTCTTTTTTCGGCTGCTGTATACGCATCAAAAGCTGCTTTAATTCGTCGTCGGGGAGTGGCCGGTTTATCCTGCCAGAAGAAGCAGCATTGATGAGGTAGTTTTCAACGGCCATTGCCAGATCGGGCTTGACCATCCTGATGTTCATAAGCCGCTGGCGCGCTTGCGGATCGAGTACCACCTGCAAGACGCGCTGGCGCATAGCCGCAGCCTCGGCTTCCCGCCTTCTTGATTCTTCGTCATTTGGTTGCTGGGGCTGTGGGACTGACATAGCACATTACGCGTATCGCTGGAGCTGGGGCGCGACTTTGACAAGCTCTTTGTGGAGCTCTGTTGCAAGTCTGTCTAGCTTTTTCATGCCTTCGCTTGAAATTATCCTGCCCTTGCCGTGCACCTTGACGATATAGCCAGATGCTTCAAGCTGCTGGAGCGCCTTTCTGACAATTGCGCCACCTGCATCCCTGTGGTGGGCAAGGTTGTAGCCAACCTTCTTCCTGCCGCCATAGGCAACCGTCAGGTCGGCAACACCTAGGGGACCGTGAAGGTAAATCTTTCTCAATAGCGAAGCGCACCTGACGTACCACCAGTCTTTATTCTGGGGAATCCTTTGGGCGTGCGAGCCAGTCTTGACAAA
>JAJPHX010000108.1 GCA_021325075.1 Nitrososphaeraceae archaeon
ACAGCGATAACTGCGAGATGAGTGATCCCGTCCCTTAGGGGTTCGTGGGTTCGAATCCCACCCCCTCCACCTTTTCAGCCCAGTAACGTTCAAATTGTTTCCGGCGCCCAAGTTCGCATGTGGCGCGCAAGTCTGCGGTGCTCATACCGGTTATAATTGCGGCTGCAGTGATTGGGGCGCTTGGCGTGGCGTTTGTTCCGCAAGATATCAGGGACAGAAATACCACCTTTCCAAAGGGGACGGTCAAGGTGAACGACGACGTGATAACCGTAGAAGTGGCAGAGACTGCAGCAGAGCGGCAGAGGTGGCTGACTTTTAGGCAGGACAAGCTGCCTCTTGACGCGGCGATGCTGATAAAGTATGACAAGCAGGACCTGTACGAAGTGTGGATGCTCAACATTCCGCATAATCTTGACCTGATATGGTTTAACGAAAATGGCACTGCTGTGTACCTGAAAAAAGATATCCCTCCGTGTACCAACGTAGTTGAAACGGTCAGCTGCACCTACAAGACCACGGCGCTGGCGCTATACGTGATGGCGGCGTCTCCGGGCTTTATTGACGCGCACCACATCACGGTTGGCTCCAAGATGACCATAATCTCCGTCTAACTTTTTAATGACTGCAGCACAAGGTAGCTATTGAGGTTCACCCTAGCAGATAGGACTGCCAAACCGCTTGGGCAGGACGAACTGGCAGAGTTTCTTGGCCAGCCGAACATACTCAGGATTGCAATGATTGATTTCCGTGATGGCTCGCCGCTTGTCCACCCAGTCTGGTACTACTACAAGGATGGCAAATTCTTTGCCGCAGTTGACAGGGACGGAGTCAAGGCGCAATCGCTCCGCAAGAACCCAAATGTGTATTTCCTTGTTGACATAGATCCTGACGAGGGTCCACCTCGCGGAGTTCGCGGCAAAGGCACTGCAAGAGTAGTCGACGACCCTGAATATGCCACAAAAGTCACGTCGCACAACATCCTGCGCTACCTTGGTTCGCTTGACGACGCAGTGGGACAAAAGCTGATCGAGATGGGCAGGAGCTCCAGTGTGATCGAGATCACGCCGTCGTACATCGCGACTTGGAAGTTCTAGGGCCGGACAGCCTTTTTCAGGTCCTCGTACGCCTGCCTAACCTCGTCTATGGCAGCCCCATCTTCGAGTGTCGTGACATCCCCTATCTGGCCGCCTGAGGCTATTGATTTGAGCAGCCTACGCATTATCTTGCCGCTCCGGGTTTTTGGCAGCTTGCTTACGAAATACACTTCGTCCGGCGTCGCTATCGGCCCAAGAGTGCTCCTGATGTGCGCGATGACTTCCTTACGCAGGTGTTCAGACTGCTCAACCCCTTCCTTTGGAACCAGAAAAGCAATTATCGACTCGCCCTTTGTGGAGTCAGGCTTGCTTGCCACTGCCGCCTCGGCAATCGCCCTGTGCGACACAAAGGCACTTTCAAGCTCCATAGTCCCAAGGCGATGGCCGGCCACTTTTAGCACGTCGTCCGCCCTGCCAAGTAGCCAAAGGTAGCCGTCAGGGTCGACAAGCGCATAGTCGCCAGGATAGTAAGTGCCTGCAAACCTGCTCCAGTAGACCTGTTTGTATTTTTCATCATCTTTCCACAGAGTAAGCAGCATCCCCGGCCATGGCCTGCGCACAACGATGTATCCCTTTGTGCCCGGCGCGACAGGCTTGCCATCTTCGTCGACTATTGCTGCATCCACCCCGGGTACCGGAAACGTCGCAGAGCCGGGCTTCATCGGTATCGTCTCGATGCCGGTGCACATGCTGAGCATGATCCCGCCTGTCTCCGTCTGCCACCATGTGTCAATTATCGGGCAGCCCTCCTTGCCTATTGTCTTGAAGTACCACATCCATACCTCTGGGTTGATGGGCTCGCCAACCGTGCCAAGCAGCCGGAGCGACGATAGGTCGAATGAATTTGGTATCGCGTCGCCATACTTCATGTACATGCGTAACGCAGTCGGAGTCGTGTACAGGATTGTGGCGCCATGCTTTTCCACGATTGCCCAGTACCTGTCAGGCTTTGGGAAATCCGGCGCGCCTTCATACATTATTTCTGTCACGCCATGCATCAGCGGCGCGTAGACAACATAGCTGTGGCCTGTCACCCATCCAATGTCTGCGGTACAGAAAAAGATGTCCTGGTTGCTAAAATCAAAGACCCATTTTGCAGTCGAGTAGAGGTGTGTGAGATAGCCCCCGGTCCCGTGCATGACGCCTTTTGGCTTGCCAGTGGTGCCCGAAGTATAAAGTATGTAAAGCGGGTGAGTGCTTTCGACGGGCTCTGGCGGGCAATATGCCTTGGCGTTTTCCATCAGGTCATGCCACCACAGGTCCTTTGCGCCCATCCTGATTTCATTGCTGACGCGCCTGAGCACTATTACATGCTCGACTGATGGCATAGAGCCGACAGACTCGTCAACTACTTTTTTAAGTTCGATCAGCTTGCCTTTCCTTACGCCGCCGTCCGCGGTTATCATGATCTTTGACTGCGCGTCATTCGCCCTGTCTGTCAGCGCCTGCGCGCTAAAGCCGGAAAATACTACAGAGTGTACTGCGCCAATCCTTGCACACGCGAGCATTGCAACCGGCAGCTCTGGCACCATCGGCAGGTATATCGTGACGCGGTCGCCCTTTTTGACTCCGAGATCCCTGAGGATATTGGCAAACTTGTTTACCTGATAATACAGCTGCAAATAGGTAAGCGTCCTTGTTTCGCCATTCTCTGCCTCCCAGATTATGGCTGCTTTGTTCTTTTTGTCTGTGTCAACATGCCTGTCAAGGCAGTTCACTGAAGCGTTGAGCCTGCCGCCGACAAACCACTTGGCAAAAGGCGGGTTCCAGTCAAGGACTCTGTCCCACTCCTTTGACCATATCAGGTTGCGTGCTTGCTCTGCCCAGAACTTGTCCGGATCCTCCAGTGCTTTCTTTGACATCTTCTCAAGCTGCTTGCCAGGGCTGATGCTCACCTTTAGCTTGCCGCTTTCCTCGTACAGCTTTGATGGGCTAGACAAAGCACTATGAGAAAAAGAAAGCTTGTCTTTAAAGCATTTGCTCAATTGTTAGATGTTTTTTGTGCATAAAACCAAGGCAGCTTTCAGAATTTTGTTATTGAAAAGTCTGTCGATATATTAAAAATCAAGAAAAATTACGCTGATCATAGTTTGAAATACAGAAGTAGAACAGAAATAGTGGCAATGATCCTAGAGGCAGCAAACGGCGGGGCCACAAAGACAAAAATAATGTACAAAGCCTTCCTGAGCTATGCGCAGTTGAGAGAGTATCTTTCTGTTCTGATTGAGAACGGATTGCTGGAATACATGGAAGGGACGCAAACGTACAAGACGACTGCAAAGGGACTGAACTTCCTGAAGATGCACAGCGAGATAGGCGAGCTACTGCAAACAACAGTAAGAGAGCGCTAAAAAAGCTGCCTCTTTTTTAATTTTTTAAAATGAAGGATTGGACCGGATCTGGTCCGGCTTTGAGAAAATTTATTTTGTGATTACTTGGTTTAGCCAACTGGTTTCTGAAGGCGCCTGCTCGCCTGCATTGGCAGACACCAAGACAGGCTTTTCTTCCTCTTTTTCTGTCGTGCTTGCCTGAACCGGTGCTGCTTGAGCGGGCTCGGCAACTGGAGCAGATCCTACTTCTTTGACCGGAGCGACTGTTGGCGCGGCAGCTGCGCTGACGTTTTCTATTGTCTGCGCGGACAGTTTTGCCCTCACGTTGCCAATCTCGGTCCTTTCGTTTGTGATGTGCTCGATAAGTTCGTCGGTGTGCACCTTGATCTGCTGGTACGTCTCTTCCTTCATTTCGTTGCTTCTGAATTGCAATTTTGCGTCAAACAGCACTGCCTTGATGGTCTTGGCTTCTGCGTCAAGCTCGGCCAGCCTTGTATTGAGGCTGCCATCGACTTGCTTTTCCACGCCCTCAAGGTCATGGAGCTTTTTCTCGTATTTTATGTACACCAGCTCTGCGTCTTCCTTCATCGAGTCGTTCTCGGCGACGATGTCCTGCAATGCCTTTATCCTCTTTAGCGTCAGTGATTTCTGCCTCAGCAGCTTTTGGGCGTCAAGCCTCCATTTTGGAATAAAGAAGACATAATCACCTTGGATCACGAGCTGCTCGTACGGCAGTTGCCTCAAGCCTCCAGAGCCGCAATCGACTCCAACGCTCTCTATCTCGCCCTCGATCTCTGTTATTATGCCTACTACTTTTCCTATGTAAGTACCATAGATGTCCTTGACCTGCTTGCCTACAAATCCGAGCTTTTCTTCGCTCATGCGAACCGTTGAGCAAGATGGTATAATGATAACGGTGTCAAAATAGTTGCATTATTTAGTAAGTGCATTTTGCTATTTCGCAGCATGAACTTTTTATTTGACATCCATCTGGCTTGTACCTATTCAGATGTTTGACACTAGGGTGTTTCTTGACAGCTTTACCGAAGAGGAAAAAGCAGAGCTCAAGGGCCACTTCTCAAATGCCGATAGGCAGGTCTTTGCAATAATCACGCCCCGGCAGGTCGACAGGGGTGCTCTGATGTCACGATATTCCCGCACCGACAAGACGATGCGGAGGGTGTTCTTGGACGAATTTGCAAAGAACCCAAACAGGGGTGAAGAGTTCTATAGGCGCGTTCTTTTAGAATATGGCGACGACTCGGTGGCCGAGCTTGGCGAAGCGCAGGTGGCCATAGAAGGGATCTCCAACATTGCGGCAAAAAAGATAGAGGACCGCAGGATCGGCCTCTCGTACCTAGAGAAATCCTCTCGCTATGTGACATTTGACCAGAAGGTCGGCGGCTATTACAGATATTGTAGGGAAGAAGGCATCATGGCATCACCCCACGCCGATAAATACATCGAGGCATGCGACCACTCATTTGACACTTACAGCAAGAGCATTCAGCCGCTGCAGGCGTTTCTGAAGAAAAGGGAGCCAATCGATCGCTTTAGCTTCTTTGATTCTGCATCCCAGCACGAAGTGCCCTTTGGCGAATTAAGGTTAGACAAGGACATCAAGGCCGCGGACCGCATTTACAACGTCACCATCAAGGCCAAGGCATTTGACATATTGCGCGGCCTCTTGCCTGCTTCAACGATGACAAACGTAGGCGTCACTGGCAACGGCAGGGCGTTTGAATACCTGCTGACCCTGATGTATGGGTCGAAACTGAAAGAGATCAGGTCGATTGCCGACCAGATGTTTGGTGAGCTGAATGCAGTCATTCCTTCCTTTATCAGACGCGCAAACGACAAGTACGGGCAGGCGCTGCAGGAATACATCACAAAGACAGAAAGTGCAACAAGCAAGTTAGTCAAAACGTACCTGTCTGGAATTCCGGCAGAGGAAAATCCCGAGCTTGTCAGGCTAGTTGATTATGAAGACAACTTTCAGGCAGAGGTAAAGGTGGCTTCTGCAATCCTGTACGAACAGGCACAGGGGCAGGCGCTCCATAGGATAATCAACTACGTCAAGTCGATGGCAACCGAAGAGCGGCACAAGGTAATTCGTGTATACACAGAATTACGCACAAACCGCAGGCACAGGCCTGGAAGGGCGTTTGAAATGGTCGATTATACTTTTGAGCTATTTACTAACTTTGGCATGTTCCGTGACCTGCACAGGCACAGGGTGCTCACGATGGAACGCCAGTTGCTGTCCACAAGGCACGGCTTTGACCTGCCGCAAGAATTGGTTGAAGCAGGTCTTGACAAGGACTTTAAGGACTGCATGTACATGTCAAAAGGAGTCCATGAAACAATTGCCAAGACAATGCCTGAAGAAGCACAGTACGTAGTCAACTTTGCCTACAGATATCCTTACTTTGTCAAGATTAACCTGCGCGAGGCATGTCACATGATAGAGCTTCGCACCGCGCCGCAGGGTCACCCCGATTATCGTATCGCATGCCAAAAGATGTTTACCGAGATCTGGCGGGTGCATCCGACGCTTGCCGAAGGCATGAAGTTTGTCGATATGAATCGATATCAGCTTGAGAGGTTTGACGCAGAGAAAAAGACAGAAAAGAAAAGGCAACAAACAGGCTGACAACAGGTGTCCATTACTACCATTTAACGGCAATAAACACCATTGATGACCAAACTTTATATATTACCATTTACTACCATTAGATGGTAATACAAGATGGTCGACAAAACCCCAACAAAAGACGAAGCAAGAACAAGCGACGTATACGACTCTGTAAGAGAAAACCTCATCAGGACAGTAGACGAGTTTGCAAAAGTTCAGCCGCAGTATTCACAATCAATTTCTAATCTGCAGCTTGACTACATTCAGACAACCAAGAACATGATCCAGACAGCATTCTCTGCTCAGAAGCAGATTGCAGGCGTCTGGAACTGGCCGGCAGCGACAATAATGCCATATGGCGACCTGTTCACAAGACAGTCAAACGAAATGACAAACAACGCAATCAGGTCTGTTGGCATCAACAACCAGCTGACAATCAACGCACTGGATGCAGCAAGAGAGAACCTGAAAATCTACAACAGGACTGTCGATGCAGTGACAGACTTTTCCACCAACGTCGTAAAGGCTTGGACAACTTTCTTTGCCCAGCAGCAAGCACAGTTCACGAGACAGTAAATCTGTCTCCTCTTTTCTTTCCTTTTTGGTATAATTAATAAATAAGTAACAGTCCATACTATCTCGTTGTCTACTGCTACCGTAACCGAGTATGTGTGCGAGGACTGTGGGACCCTTCTTAGGCACAGCAACCCGAATACGCTTGAAAGCATGAGAGACGTTCACAATCAATTATGTATTGTCAAGAGGCAAAAGTCAGAGGCTGCCCAAAGGGCGCCTGCGGCTGCCGCAAAGCCTGCTCCGGCAGCGGCTGCATCTACAACTCCGGCGGCTGCTTCACCCCCACCTGCCATTCCAGCCACGCCTGCGGCATCAGCTGGTGGACCAACCACTATCTCCCTTACCGGCACCGGCACCAGCTATGACAAGGTAGAAGGCCCAATTGACGCGAAATTCAAGGAAAAGCGGCAGCAAGTCGGAACATTCCAGGGA
>JAJPHX010000121.1 GCA_021325075.1 Nitrososphaeraceae archaeon
GTATTAAAATCAAGCTTGCAACAGTAGCCGATTTCGGACAAGCCTGTCAGAGCATTTGCTTTGGGTGTCTACCCTCATAGTTAGGCTTAAATGGAACGTTACAAAAAACTAGATCGAATTGTTACCAGCAGCAGCGGGATATGACCGAGCAATTACTGTATTTTCACCAGATGGCAGGCTTTACCAGGTGGAATATGCAATTGAAACTGTCAGACGCGGAACACTTGCAATTGGCATCAAGAGCAAGGACGGCGTCGTTTTGGCCGTAGAAGAGAAGGCAAGAAAGCTTCAGATATCAAACGTAACACAAAAGATCTTTCAGGTCGACGACCACATCGGCGTGGCGGCAGCAGGCTACATTCCTGACGCGCGCACTCAGGTAGATCATGCAAGGTTCTTCGCCCAGAGCAACAAGCTGATCTATGACGAGCCAGTTGACGTCGAAGGCGTTGCAAAGAACTTAGCAGACATGGCCCAGCAATTCACACAATACGCGGGCGTTAGGCCGTTTGGCGTGGCATTGATACTTGCGGGCGTTGACAAGAACGGCTCCGAGCTGTTCCTGACCGACCCAAGCGGTACGTACATCGGCTACGATGCAGTCGCCATTGGCGCCGGAAGCGACCAGGTAACAGAGTTCCTTGAAAAGAGCTACAAGCCGGAAATGAGTATGGAAGAAGCCGCGGCGCTTGCAATCGAGTCTATCTACCTTGTTAGCGAGGAAAAGACTGGCACGAGGCACGTAAAGATGGCCATAATCGACACACAAGCAAAGATTATGCGCAAGGCTGAAGACGAGGACATCGAAAGGTACGCGGCGCTGGCCAAGGAAAGGACTGCCAAGCGCGGCTCCTAAACTCCCTCTTTACCTTTTAAAATCCAATAATTTAATTTAAGGAATATCTGTTATTTTGCTCATACCACATGGTAGCAAAAATAGGCACCAAAGCCCCGAACCTCCAAGTTTCAACGTGGGTCCAAGGCAAGCCAACCAACATTGATAAAGAAAAGGGCAATGTCGTCCTGGTCGAAGTGTTTCAGGTGAACTGCCCCGGCTGTTTTCTGTACGGAATCCCTGAAGCAATTGACATTTACAAAAAATACAAGGACAAGGGTTTGACCGTCCTTGGCATGGCAACCGCCTTTGAGGATTTTGACAAGAACAACCTTGAGAACCTTCAAAAGCTGGTCACCACCGGCGAAGTTGTCGGCGAGACCTACCGGGCGCTGGCGCAGTATGGCCAGCTAAAGGATGGCAACAAGCTGTCATACAAGATCCCATTCCCGGTAGGCATGGATCTTTTACACAAGGAAGCTGGCGCGCTGACTGACAGCAAGGTCCTTGATTTCATTGAAGCCAATGTCCCGGATTTCAGATCGTATGGCGAAAAAGATAGGCAGGTTCTTGTCGAGCGTGTCAAGCAACACCTGACCACAAAAGAATATTCTGCCAAGACGTTTGAAGAGTACGCCCTCCGAGGAACTCCGTCAAGCATCCTAGTTGATGGAAAGGGCGTCTTGCGATCAACGTTCTTTGGATCAAACGGCATTTTAGAAGGCGCAATCGAAGAGCTGCTGAAGGAATAATGCCAGATCTCTGGATCGCGCTACCTGACTCTGCGCTTTCTGACGAGCAGACAAAGAGGGACAAGAGCATCAAGATTGCGCAGTTTGCACGCGCCTGCTCTATTTTCCGAGTAAAGAGGATATACCTCTACCACGATTTTCTGTCGCAGTTTGAAAGAGATGACCCAGACCTGCTCAAGACTATACTGCGCTACCTTGACACTCCGCAGTACCTACGCAAGATTCTGTACCCGCGGATGCACCAGCTGGAATATGCCGGCATATTGCACCCGATAAAGGCGCCACACCACCGTCCACCCGAAGACATCAAGAAGGTTCGCGCAGGCGACGTGCGCACTGGAGTCATCGTAAAAGTCAAGGGGCAGTTTTTCGTGGAGGCCGGGCTTGGCTCGCTTATCCCATTTGTTGGCACCGGGTTTGAGGGCAAGAAGGTAAATGTCAAGTTCATCGCCCCATACCCGAACCTGAAGGCAATCGAGGCAACAGACGATGACATATTTGAATACTGGGGCTACGAAGTGAAGGAAGTCCCATCGCTAAGCAAGCTTTTCGCAGGATTGGAGAACGCCGAAGTTGTCGTCACTTCAAAGAAAGGCAGCTACTTCAAGAACGTAGAGGCCAAGCTTGCCGAGCGGAGCAAGAATGTAAAGAACTTGCTGGTTGTCTTTGGCGCTCCCAAGCATGGCGTGCATGAACTGTTGGCAAAAGAAGGCGCCAGCGTCAAGCCGTACGAATTTGTAGTCAACATGTTTCCAAACCAAGCTACTGAAACAGTAAGGCTCGAAGAGGCAGTACTTGGCACTCTAGCAATATTGAACAGCTTTCTTCTGCAAAAATAATCCCCACTCGCTTCAAATAACTTATTAAAGGGAGAGCCGGAGTCATGCAGTAACTATGGGTCATCGTAAGTATAGTGCCCCGAGAAGGGGTAGCATTGCTTTTAGGCCGAGGGCAAGAGCTCGAAGCCTTGAGGCGAGAGTTAGAACTTGGCCTCAAATGGCTGGAGAGAAGAGCTCTCTTTTAGGATTTGCAGGTTTCAAAGCCGGCGGTATCCACGTCCTGACCATCGACGACAGGGAAAAGACTCCGAACTTTGGCAAGCAGCTGCTCAACCCGTCAACCGTGATCGTAACGCCGCCAATCAGGATCATCGGCATCCGCGGCTACAAGAAGGACCTTTACGGCCAGCATGCAATTTTTGACGTTTATGCAAAAGACTTGCCAAAAGAGCTGTCACGCAAGTTCGACGCAAAGAGCAGCGACGACGCCTTTACAAAAGCCGAGTCTGCGCTTGGCGGTGCAAGATCTATCATGGCAATTGTCGCAGTGTCACCACAGGCAGTTGGTCTTGCACAAAAAGTTCCTTTTGTTTTTGAAGTTGCAGTATCAGGCAAGGACGCAAAATCGCAATATGACTATGTGAAGGGCATCCTTGGCAGGGAAGTCAAGGCAAGCGACATTCTTCAAGTCGGACAGAACATTGACGTTTTTGGAATCACGCGCGGCAAGGGAATTGAAGGCCCAATTACAAGATTTGGTGTCAAGAGAAAGCAGCACAAGTCAAGAAAGAGTGTCCGCGCAGTAGGAACCCTCGGACCGATCTCGCCTGCGGTAGTCATGTACACGGTTGCAAGGCAGGGACAAAGGGGCTTTCACCAGAGGACCGAATACAATAAGCGCATATTGGTAATGTCAAGCACCGACAAAGACGGCGAGCACTCGATAAACCCTTCTGGCGGCTTCAAGCACTTTGGCCTTGTCAAGGGCGACTACATGATAGTAAGGGGCTCCATCCCGGGCGTTCCAAAGAGGCTGATAAAGTTAAGGCAGCCTATACGCAACGTGCCAAAGAAGGTGCTCGAGCCAAAAGTCTTGGAGGTAGTTGTTCAGTAATGAAGACCAAAGTTGTCGCATTAACAGGCAAGGACTCGGGAGAAATCGAACTACCTGCAGTCTTTGACACGCCGTACCGGCCAGAAGTCATACACAAAGTCTACGTCAACTTGCTGTCTCACTCGTATCAGAGGCAGGGTCGCTACCCTGGAGCCGGCGAAAACGTAAGTGCAGAATCGCGCAACACAGGTCTTGGCATTGCAAGGCTTGCAAGGGCTCGTGGCGAAGGCTTTCCAAGGGCAGGCCAGGCGGCAAGCGTGGCAGGCGTCAGGCACGGCAGAGTCGCTCATCCACCAGAGTCGTGGAAGAACATTTACAAGAAAATCAACCACAAGGAAAAGCAGCTCGGCCTTTGCTCTGCAATAGCGGCCACTGCAAGAAAAGACCTTGTTGAGCAGCGCGGCCACAAGATAGGCGATAAGGTGAAACTGCCAATTATTGTTTCAAACGACATTGAGTCGATCGCAAAAACAAAAGACCTGAAAAAGGCTCTTGCGGATCTTGGCCTTGGCGATGACTTGGCAAGGGCAGGCACAACGCGAAAAGCCCAGTCTGGAACCGCAAGGCGCAGGGGCAGGCAAGCACGCTCTGGAACAAGCGCTCTCATCGTAATCGGGAACGACTCAAAGATGGTTGCGCTTTCTCGCTCAATTACAGGAGTCGACATCAAACACGCCAAGGACGTGAGCGTGATCGATCTGGCACCCGGCTCAAAGCCAATAAGACTGACCGTGTTTTCGCAAAACGCAGTCGATCAGCTAAAGGGCTTGCAGGCACCGATGCACAAAGTAATGGAGTTGATCAATAAATGAGCAAAGAAAATAATGACGCTACTACAACAAAACCAACAGCCACAGCAGCACCAAAGAAAGAAAGCAGCGCAGCTATTGCGTCTACAATGACTGCAGAGCAGGCAACGACAATGATAATCGCGCCCTATGTCACAGAAAAAACATTCACCCAGATTGAAAAGGAGAACAAGCTGGCATTCATTGTCGCAGACCACGCTGGCAAGAAGCAGATAATCGAGGCAATTAGAATACTCTACGAAACAGAAGCTACCGAAGTCAACACCGCAAGGACGATCAGAGGCAAGAAGGCGTTTGTCAGGTTCAAGGCACCTGAAGGCGCGAGGGAGCTTGCAACAAAGCTGGGACTGGTGTAATGGCAATGGTTTTCTCGTTAGATTTAAAAGTGGAACAGGGAAGGAGTGCTTGATCTAGTTGGTACGTGAATTCAAGTTCAAAGGTTATACTCCTGAACAGCTGCAGACGCTGTCAATTGAGAATCTGCTGCCGCTCCTCAATTCAAGGCAGCGCAGATCGCTTGACAAGCGCGTCAGCACTTACATGAATGACAACAAGAGGAAGCTGCGCGAAAAGGTCAAGCTGGCAAAAGAGGGCAAGCTGAAGGGCCAGCTGAGGACTCATGTCCGCGATATGATTATTCTTCCAGACATGGTCGGTCTTACTATTCACGTTCATAACGGCAAAGAATTTGCACAGGTAAACATCAAGCCAGAAATGATTGGACACTACCTTGGCGAATATGCGATAACAAACAAGCGTGTACAGCACGGGGCTCCGGGTGTCGGCTCTTCGAGATCCAGCCTGTACGTCCCATTGAAGTGATTGATATGCCACAATTCGGTTACGCTTTTCAAAACTACGACAAGACAAAGCATGTGCGCGCCGCAATCCGGGAGAAGGACATTTCGCACAAGCACGCCCGGGAAGTTGCAGTAGCCATCAAGGGCATGTCGATTGACAAGGCCCGCGAGTTCCTTGAAAACGTCATCGCCCGCAAGGAAGCCGTTCCTTACCGGCGCTACAACATGGAAGTCGCGCACAGATCAAACATCCGCGATGGGTTTTTTGCAGGCAGGTTCCCACAAAAGGCCGCCCACGAATTTCTCAGACTTTTGGACAACCTTGAATCAAACGCAGAATACAAGGGTATGGACCTTGACCGCCTGCGAATCATCAATGTCGCAGTGCACAAGGGCACAAAGCTTGAGCGCTTTACACCCCGCGCAATGGGGAGATCGAGCCCAAAAATTGACACGCTTGTCCATGTCGAGATTGTAGCACAGGAGGCAAAGACCGAATAATGAGCGCAGTCAAGAACGTCATCAAGAACAACTTCCGCAATATGGAGCTAAATGAGTTTCTAGCCACGTCGCTAAAAGATGCAGGCTATGGCGGCGTTGAAGTGCAAAAGACGCCAGTTGGCGCAAGGATTACAGTCTACGTCACAAGGCCCGGCCTCGTGATTGGCAGGAAGGGAACCGGCATCAAGGACCTGATGGCAAAACTGGAACAGAAATTTGGCCTTCAAAACCCGCAGATCTCTGTCCTTGAAGTCACAAGCCCTGAGCTCAACCCGAACATTATGTGCAACAGAATCGCGCAGCTTATCGAGCGCGGGACCGCGTTTAGGAGAGCAGCCATGTGGTCGCTCAACACCATAATGAACGCGGGCGCACTGGGCGTCGAAGTCGAGATTTCTGGCAAGCTTCGTACAGAGCGCGCTCATTTTGAAAAGCACACGATTGGCGTCGTCCCAAAGAGTGGCGACATGGCCGGCCACATAGTTAACACCGGCATTACACATGTTTTGACAAAAATGGGCCTTATGGGAATACAGCTTCGAATTGCATCGAGGGCTGCGCTTCCGCAGGAATTTGAATTAAAGAACGGCGCTGCCACCAATGAAGGCGCGCAGCCTACACCTACTCCAACTTCAAGTGAAGCAGGGACTAGAGAAACAACGACAGTAGCACCTACTGAAACAGGAGGAAAGCAAGATGGCCAGGCTTAAGCTGAAAACTATGCGCGAAATGAACGATCAGGATCTTGCTGGCAAGCTAGCAGAGCTCAAGGCAGACCTTGCAAAGTTGAATCTTGAAAAATCAAAAGGCACACTCAAGAAGCAGACTGGCAACATCAAATGGCTCAAGCGCGACATTGCACGCATGATGACAATTCTCAACGAAAGGAAGGCGGGCAAGAAATGA
>JAJPHX010000092.1 GCA_021325075.1 Nitrososphaeraceae archaeon
AGGCAGATCGTGCCGTGCTTTTTTATCTCGTCGCGTAAATATTGTTCAACCTTTCCTGCTGCCACGTCTCCTTTTCAATAGAGCTAGGTGTTTTAAAGTTTGATGCTATCAAGACTTTAATAGTTCACTTACTATACAAATCTGTATAGTTAGCCATGGCCCCTTCGAATTCTAATTCTAACAATCTTTACGCACACATTGTTGCAAATTCTCTATTTACTCCACGCCAGCTATCAATAATTTCTAAAAGGCTGCAAGGCACCGGCAGGGCGGAGAACATCAGCTCTGGTGCTTATTACCGGCAGGTCAGGCAGTGCCGGGAGAAGGTGGCGGCTGTACTGTACAGCATGATACTTCTGCAATCGACGGGCATTATGCAACCGGACGCGATGATGACGTTGAACAGGCTTGCAGACCAGTTAGGTGTGATATTTGCTTCGGAAAGTAGTGATATTTCCTCGAGCGAGCAGAGGGTGAATGACGTGATGTCCGTGATTGATCAGTTAGTAAAAAGAATGTCCAAGTTGTAAAACAAGATTGCTCTATAGCATTAAATCACGGTATTGCAACGATGATGCCGTGACATGATATTCGACCTATCGTTTCTGAACAGTGACCTTGTGATATCAAGCGTTATTGCATTTGCAGTGGGCATGGTCGGCGTGATGGCCTATGGCAGGCTCAAGGACGTAAGCATAAAGCGCGGCTACCAGGCCGACGAGGCCGTGGTCGAGGCAGTCGTTCTCGAATACACACGCAGGCTGCGAGATTATGATAAAGTGATTGCAGATCTTCGTGCAAGGCTTGACATCATGGAAGTGAGGTCGCAGCCGTACGTAGCGTCACAGCAATTCCCGCAACAGTCACGCCAGCCGCAACCTCACGTAGCGCCTGTGAGTGAGCCTGTAGCAGTCACGCAGCACGCTACGGTTGACGAGAGGCAGGAAAACAACGGCACCACCGACTACATCCTGAAGTTGCTGTCAGAGAGGCCGCGCACCTCTCGGGAGGTGCAGCACGCGATCGGCAGGACGAGGGAGCACACCGCCCGCCTTATGAAAAAGCTGCACGATTCTGGGCTTGTCAGCCGTGACGTCAACGCCAAGCCCTTCAGGTATGCCGTCACTGGCCAAGGTCAGGAGAGGCTGAAGGAAAAGACTGAGGTGGCATCCGAGCCGCCGTCTGTTGTCTAGCACTCTTGTAGACCCACTCTTTGCCCTGGCGGTTTCTCACGAGCCTGCCGCGCTCTGAGTACCGTGAGAGGTATGTCGAGACGATGCTCAGTTTTATTGGCTCGTTGTATTGGTCCTCATAGAGCTCGAGTATGTCGGTCGAGGTAAAGCCGCCGTACGGGAACTTGCCTTCAACGAGCGCCCAGATCCTGTCGCCAACCGAGGCCGGCGCCTTCTGGCCGAGCTTCTCACTTCCATTGGCGGGGCTTTCCATGTCGAGAAGGTCCATGAACTCGACTATCTTCATCACCTTCTCTTTTGAGATGTTGCCCTCTAGCGAGAGGTTGTACTTGCTCCCTTCTGCGTCCTCTAATTCTATCCTGAACTTCTTTTTTCCCGGGCTCATGCCGTAAAGGTAGCTGGACTTGTTAACGTCTTAACACTTAACACCAGCTCTGCCAATGTTGATAACAAATAGCTAAGCTCCGGTTAACAGTGTATGAGAGACAAGCTATTTTGCTTAACAATTGCCTTAAGTTAACCACTTTTCCGGTAGGAAAATACCTGTTTTCGGTTCCAGTGGAAATGGAGGGGTTCTGTCTGGGCCTGTTAACAGAGTTAACACCAGATCTTAACGCTCCAGTGGAAATAAAGGGGTCGTTTTCCTGCCCTTTTCGCCTGCCATGATCGTATCTGGTTAACAACAAACAAACGACTAATATTTTCCATGGCAGCGCCACCCCTTTCCTTCCTATCCAGCGCCCTTCTCTGAGCTTCTTATTATCAATATCATTGAATTGATCCGATAATTAGTAATAGTTGATTTGACGGTTTAAAACCGACCTGTTAACATGACTGTTAAGGTAAAGTTAACAAATTCCTTATCTGGAAAAGAAAGACAGGGGTGGCGGTCAGGGTGGTTGACAATTGAGCTCAAACAATGACATCGATAATATTTTTGAAAAGGCTGCAAGTGGTAAGGCGCTCGTCAAGAGCCGGCATACCCTGACAATTGACTATGTGCCGGAAAAATTGCCGTTCAGGGACGCGGAAACCACGACACTTGCGCAGGCGCTTTCCACAATCCTAAAAGGATCAAGGCCGTCGAATCTGCTTTTGTTTGGCAAACCAGGCACGGGCAAGACGGCAGTAGTAAAAAACGTGGTTGAAAGGTTAAAGAAAAAAACAGACGAGTTTGGTATTGACGTGAAGGTGCCGATTGTAAACGCGAAGCTAACCAACAGCGCGTACAAGGTGCTCTTTGAAATCGCGGAGCATATGGGCATCAACAAGGAGGAAAAGAAGCAGGTGCATTTCACCGGGCTTTCAATGGGCGAAGCCACCGACAGGATCCTGCAGTACGTGCAAAAGAAAAAACTACATGTCATCTTGGTTATCGACGAAATTGATTCTCTTGTCGACAGAAATGGCGATGACATCCTCTACAGTTTTACTAGGGCTAACGAGCGCATGGCCGCAGGCGGCTTTATCAGCCTGATCGGGATTTCAAACAGTCTCACGTTCAAGGACAAGCTCGACCCCCGGGTGAGAAGCAGCCTCAGCGAGGAAGAGACGGTGTTCAATCCCTACACGGTGGACCAGCTGCGCCAGATACTGGCAGAGAGGGCCAGAATAGCATTCAACGAAGGCGCGATAGCGGATGCGGCAATAAACCTGTGCGCGGCAATGGGCGGGAGGGAGCACGGCGACGCAAGAAAGGCAATCGATCTGTTGAGGGTGGCGGCTGAACTCGCAGAAAGGGAAAGGGCGTCAAAGGTGGATGAAAAGCACGTCCGCGCCGCGCAGGAAAAAATTGAAAAAGACACGAGCTATGAAATTTTGAAAAACGCGACAACACACACGAAATTTGTTGTCCTTGCGATAACAAAATCAAAGAGCGGCAACACCGGCGACGTGTATTCTGTTTATTCTTCATTGTGCAAGCAGGCCGAGCAGGAACCGCTGACGCAGCGGCGCGTCACGCAGATAATAAGCGAGCTCGACCAGCTGGGGCTCGTCGCAACGGACATCATAAATCAGGGCCGCTACGGCAGGTCGCAAAAGATCAAGATGACAGTACCGCTGACAACAGTAGCCGAAGCGCTGAAAGAAGACTCGACTTTTGCCACGCTTATTGACGGGTAAAGTCGTGCAAGAACGGCTGCAAAGTTGCAAGGTTCACCAAGATGGCAATCCCGGGAGTCGGCATTATGCCCATCGTCTGCTGAAACCTTGTCTGCGCCTGCCACGCGCCTGAATTGACTACCAGAGTACTGCGGTAGCTCTGAATGTCAACCACATGCACGTGACCGGAATGAAATATGTCAGGCACTTCTGTTATCACCATCATGTCCTCCTGCTCGGGGGCGACAGGGGTGCGCTCGCCGTATATCGGCGACAAATGGCGCGCCTTGAGAAGCACCTTCATCGCCTCGGCCGGCTTTGAATAGCTCAGGCCCGGAGTAGTGGCGATGACGTCGTCAAGGCTCTGGCCGTGGTACATCAACAGTTTCACGCCGTTTAATTCGACAAAAGCAGGGTTGCCGAGCATCGTGCAGTTTTCTAGGCCGTAAAGATGGTCGCCAAAAGAGTCCTTCTTTGGTATTGCCGGCTGCGGGAGCGCCCTCCTCCCCGGGTCGTGGTTGCCCGGTATGATAAGCATCTTGATGTGCTTGGGCACTTTTGCAAGCAGTTTTGTCACGTGGCTCATCTGCTTTACAGCATCCATTTCAATCAATTCCTTGTCTTGGTTCGGGAAAATGCCGATCCCGTCAATCAGGTCGCCCCCGATGCAGAGGAACTTGATCTTGCGAACGATGTCGTCATCGGTTGACGATAACCATTCTATAAATTTCAAAAATTCTGCTTCCATGAAATACTTGCTCCCGACGTGCATGTCTGAAATCAGAACAGCGTACGACTCTGATTTGCTCCTGTTTGGCAGGTGGTCAGGGATATCTGGAGTCATGATACTTTTCACCGCCATCCCCGGCACGCCCTTGCCGTTTTCAAGCTCGAGCATGACCATCGAGTCCATTGCAAGGCTTGCCGCCTGCTTTTTTGTGTCTTCATTGACAACCATCGCAGTCATGATGCCGGTATAGTCGTCGATTGCAAGCTCTAGCCCATTCTTTTTGGTGCGCTTTGACATCAAAAGGCCGGCCACTATGGTCGAGCCCGCGCCGCCGTGGAGGCCGCGCTCGCCTTTTTCAAACTGCGGCTTGTTTCTCATATTCTGCTTGACAGCAGCCACCTTTGAGATGCGCTTGCTGTTTGGCCGCTGAGCCAGTATTCTCATGGTTTTCTCGAACCTGCTCCTGAAAAGGAAAGCATAGCCTTCTACTCCTTCGCCGGTGTTGACCTTGGGCGTCGGGTCCATCAAGATGCTGCAAACTTGCTCTGCCGGCACTGCCTCTTCTTTCTTGGGGCCGATCTGGCTCTTGATATCGTCTACAAGTATAACTGAATTTTTCGACTGCTTTTTTGCCTTGACTATTTCCTGTACCGTCTTTAGCACGTCGATGTCAAGGCCCTTCAGCATCGCAAACGCGTCGGGGTGGATCTGGAACCCCTTGCTGGTCGCATACGATAATGCACTGAAAACTTCATTTTGCAAAGCCAACGCTGCCGGCCGTCTTGATGTCGGATTTCATCCTTAATTAGATTTCTATCAGCTTTTATTGAAGAAGTGCATATTATGGTTGCTTGAAGAAATTCTGCGGCAGGTGCAAGAAGGAGCTACCTGCCGACTCTGAGTACCTGCTCTGCAAGGAGTGCCACGGGCGCGTGGTAGCGCAGGAAGAGGACAGGGAGTTTTATGAAAACTCGCGCCTGCACTACTAGGCCGCTTCGGTTCTGCTTCTTTTTGCAGCCCGCTTCTTTTTAGTGGCTGTTGTCTTCCGCCTGGCCGGAACCCTGCCGTCATCAACAGTTTCTGGCAGCTTTGGCGGCGCACGCAACTTTGGCTTTTCCATGTCACCCGGTTGTACAACAGGGACGCTTACAGAGTCTTTCAGCCTGTTGGCCAAGTCCCGGCGCGCAACCACCAGATCGCGCTGCTGGTCCATCAGCTTGAGAAAGCCGGTGTATATCTGCGCCTGCTCAGCGTAGGTGCGCGTCCGGATTTCTGATATCACGTCTTCAAACGAGTCTGCAAACCTCAATGCCAGGCTGCCCATCCTAGAGATCGCTTCCGCGTCCATCTCTGCCTGTTTTTCTTTAGCCGCCTCCTTTGTCTCTCTTGCCTTTTTCTTGGCAACCTTGGTCCCAGCAACTATTATTTCCTTGAGCTCTGATAACGCGCGCTTCATCTGCTTGACTATTTCTGCTTCGTTGTCGACGTATCCTTCGGGCCTTGACACCCTGGTTGTCTGCGGCCTCGGAGTTGTCGACAAATAGCCTGCTTCTTCCATTATCGCGTCGGGGGTCGTCTTTTTCTTCCTTTCAACCTCTACCTGCTCTGCAGCAGCCGATCTTATTTCTTCAGCCGAAGCCCTTAATGCCCTATCAGCCGGCAGGGGGTCATTTCTGCGCATCCTGTACCTGAACAGCAAGTCTTCATTTATCACTACAAAGCCGCCTTCAACTGCAATCTCTGACTTGGGGACGTCGAACCTGAGCGAGCCGTCGCTATCGCTAAACACAACAATGACGTCGTCAGTTTCCTTGGCCACGTACCCGACATTCTGGTCGTTTGGAGTGACCACGACTTTTCTGAACAAGTCTTTTGGATATTTTCCTTCGTAGCTGCCAAGGTCTACCTCGGTGGTCTGCTTGCGCGCCTCGCGCTCTGCCTTGAGAGCGTTTTCCGCGCTAAGGCTCGCTTCAGCCATGTTCTGCGCCATCGAAAGCTTTTCCTTGGTCACTTGCGCACCACTGCGAACAGAGTCCTTAATTTCTCCGGCAGCTCTGCCTGCGGCTTCGTCAATACCAGCGCCGCTGATGACAGATTCGCCGGCGTTCCTGAGTTTTTCCTTTACCGCCCTTCCAGCCTGTTCGAGCTCGTGCCCCACCGAGCTCGTGACTTCGCTCGCAGCCTCTTCAACCGCAGACGGCCGACCCTCCGGCGCCGGCAATGTTTCTTCTTCAACTTCGCCGGCAACCTGTCGTATCTCTTCAGCCGACGGCCTCAGACTCTTGCCCTCCGGGAGCGGCGCGTCCCTGTCAACTGCATACTGCGCCAGAGGTTCGCTTATTGTTACAGAGCCTCCAGCCACTGCAACCTTTGACTTTGGTACGTCAAAACGGGAATTATCAGAATCGCCGAAAACCACTATCAAATCATCGGTCTCTTTTGCAACGTGCCCTATCGACTGCCCGTTCACAACCACCGTCTTGTTGAACAGGTCCTTCGGGTATTTTCCTTCGTAGCTTGCCAGATCCTCGCCGGCCGGAGATTTGTCCTCCATTGCCAAAGAAGCGACACTTTGGCATAAAACGAATATGAGGAAATGGAGTAGAACAAAGTTAAATGCCAAGGTTATAATTGGTGGAAATATGTTTTTCAGCCGTGGCGACTGCGCTACAAAAAAACCCGAAAATTGGCCTCGGGCTCTCATTTTCTGCCATGGCAATGCTATATTCCGTGATGCTCATCGGAGTCTACATCACTTCGTCTCATCAGGGGCTGTCGTGCCCTGACTGGCCGCTCTGCCCAAACGGTTTTGGCCCGCCTGCAGAGAAATATGTTTTCGAGTACACCCACAGGGTGATGGTGGTCATCACAGCCGGCCTCATCGTCGCCACCGCGGCATACTCTGCCCGGAGCATGAAGCAGGCAAGGAAAACCGCGGTGATAGCAGCCATCCTAGTTTCTGCGCAGATCGTTGTTGGGTTGCTAGTCGTCAACACAAAGCTGGATCCGCTGGTAGTGGCTGCCCACCTGTCGACAGGGATTTCGCTCTTTGCGATGAGCCTGATGACGTTTCTCACCGCCTACAGGCTTACCCGGAATCACTAACTCTATAACAATTGACCATCAGGCTTAATAGAAAAAGAGCACCAATAAAAAAAGGAGAGTTGGCTCAGACAATTCTTCTCGTAGACCAAAAGCAGAGTACGGCCGATCTGATGAAGATGTACCTGCGCGCCGACGGCTGGAGCGTCGATCATACACCGGATCCTTCGGAGGCGCTGAAATTTGCAAGCCAGATAAAATAGGAAATTGTTATCACTGATCTTGTTATGCGCGGCATGACCGGCCTCGACCTCTACCGCGAAATACGATATCATGACGGCGAGGTGAGGTTCGTGTTCCTGCTCAGCATGACCGGCGAAGCGCTTCGCCTGATGGGGTCGCTTGACAGAGACGACGTGATAAAAAAGGAGCCGCTGTCGATAAACGAAGTCATGCACAAGGTTCGAGCAGCATTTACGAATAGTCGTTAAAGATGCTGTTGATGTGAAGCAACAGCTCGTTGCGCAGCTGGATCACCTTGGCGCGCTTTTCGCCATCCAGGTCTGTCATGAGCAGGGCGTCCAGGCCCTCCACCAGGTACTTTATGTTTGGAAGCGTGAGCAGGACCTTTTCCTCTTCTTGGTTTTTACTCGCCAATCCCATCTACCTATTATAGGAAGTGGTTATTATTAATCTCGACGTAAGATGCCGCCTGTACAACAAGACAGAAATATTCATCATTGGCAATCAAGGCATGGCCGACGCGCAGCGGCAGACCATAATCAACCTGTACAATTCCGGCATCCCACCAGACGTCATCGCGCTCCAGCTTGACGTCAGCCAGGAGGAGGTAGACAGGGTGGTTGCAAGCCTGAATGAGAGCAAGCCTGCAAGGCAATCCGAGGCGTCGCTTGCGTCGTTTTACCTTGATGCCGTCGTCGACCTTGACAAGGCAATCAAGATGGCTCAGGAAAGGGTGTGGAAAGCCCTGAAGATAGGGCTCGAGTTTGACATGTCGACAGAGGAGACAAACGACATACTTGCAAAGTACGCAAAATCAAAAGTGACGCTTGTGATACTGCATATTGATTTGGTGGGGTCAACCCGGCTGTCTATGACCCTGCCAGTGGACAGGCTTGCCACGATAATACAGGCGTTCACGCAGGAAATGTCGCTCACGATCTCGGCGTACGGCGGCTACGTGCTAAAGTACGTGGGCGATGCAATACTCGCATTTTTCCTTGCGGCGGATGACATCTATTTGCCGTGCGTCAACGCAGTCAATTGCGCCCGGTCAATGATCAAGATAATGCGCGACGGAATCAACCCGATCCTGAACCAGTACGACTACCCGGAGATGAGCGTGCGAGTCGGGATAGACCTTGGTGAAAACGTCGTGGTGCAGTACGGGTGGGACGCCCATACTCTGGACGACAAGAAAATGCGGATACCCCACTTTGACATACTGGGATACACCATCAACATCGCGACAAAAATGACCGCGCTTGCAAAGCCCGACCAGATAGTGATAGGCCAGATGGTCTATGACGTCTTGGATGATCGGCAAAAATCCACTTTCCATTCGCTTCCGGTGAACCCTGAGCTGTGGAGCTATGCCAGCGACTACACTGGCGGAATCTACCCCCTCTACGGCACCGCTGAGGCGCACCGGCAGTAGATATATATCCAAAAAACACGCTAGTAACGCTATTAGATGCGCTCTATAGAGTACGAGGACTCTTTTGTCAAGATTGCGGGATTGATCGGTGGAGAGGAATACGTCAAGGTCGCCCGCGCCCTATTGAACACCGAGGACGTCACCGACGAAGAGATTGCAAGCGCAACGGGATTAAAGATAAACATCGTGAGAAAAGTCCTCTACGACATGTTTGGAAAGGCGCTGATAACCGGCATCAGGGTAAAAGACGAAAAGAAAGGCTGGTTTGTCTATAGATGGCGCGCAAAGCAGGATCAGGTCGACAACTTCATCGACAACCAGAAGAAAAAGATCCTTGATAGGCTGCACAAGCGGCTGGAACACGAAGAGTCCACTGAATTCTACCACTGCGGCAACCACGACTGCCCGCGAGTAAAATTTGACGCCGCGGTTGAACTGTTTTTCAAGTGCCCCAACTGCAAGGGTCCGCTCAACATGGTGGACAACGCAAAGGTCAAGGAAGCGCTGCGCTTCAAGATAGACCAGATAACGACTGACGTGAATTCAAACAGGAAATAAAGAGAAAAGGATTGCTACTTTTCCGTTGCAGCAATCATCTGGCCGATCTGGCTGTACGTGCTCAGGAACTTGATGCCTTTTTCTGTAGTCCTGTATTTTTGCTCGGCCGGCTGATACTCCATCAGGCCGCCTTCTACCAGCACTGTCAAATACTCCTTCAGCTGGGCGTATGACAGATATGCGCTGTACATTATCTTTGTCTTTGTCGCGCCGCCGTTTGCAGCTTCTAGCATCTGCGAAACGATGTCTGTCCTGCTTCTGTATTTCATTCTCCCAGCCATTGCCTTGAACTGCTATATAAGAATAAGGCTGAAATGTTCTATACTTTCACCCCACTCGTGATATCGTGATAAAGCAAGAACTTTTCCCGTTTACGGCAACTTCATCTCATGCGACCATTATCTGCTTCTTTAGCGAGTCGCTGTCGTAAAAGTCGCTGCAACCGCTGCAATAGTACCCAAAGACCTGATCCATCGTTCCCAGCATGTCGTCTTCGACGGGGGCAAGCTCTTTTAGCTGCTCTGCCACGTTATTCAATTCGCTGCCGCAAGACGGGCAATTCCATCCCATTGTTTGTTCTAGCTGCACTCAGTATTTACAGGTTGCCAGTTTGCCTGGCAGCTTCAACAATTAGCAACATCCCTTATCTAGTTTGACAATCTGTTTATGCCATGAAAGGCGTCAGCCAACGTTCAGTAGAAGTGTTTGATTCTCCGATAACCCGCAAGCAGACCTACACGTCTCTTCCCCGGCCTGTGCAGTGCGCCCGGTGCAACCGCCTTGCGTACTGCAAGGTGATGTACGACATGGGCGACGTCATCAAGGTAGAGTTCCTCTGCAAGGTCTGCGAAGCAGCTAGCTGATTATTTCTCTGACCGTTTCAAAAATGCGAAGCCACATCTGCCACGTCAGCTTGCCC
>JAJPHX010000081.1 GCA_021325075.1 Nitrososphaeraceae archaeon
ACGACAATCCTTGAGACTCCGCTTTTTAGCACTTCAAGGTACTCTTCTGACTCTTCTGTCACGCTTGTGTAAATGATGTTCTCCGGGTCTGCCTTGCACTGCTTCACAAAGTGTAGCTCGCCAAGCGACGTCAGGTCAAATGTCATCCCGTCTTTCATGAATGACTTGACTACTGCCGGCGTAAAGTTGGCCTTGATGGAATACGCGATCTTGACTGGACCCTTGAATTTTGAATAAGCACTGTGCAGTTCCCTGGCCTTTGCATGCAGCGTGTCTTCGTCGACTAGATAGAGTGGCGTGCCGTACTGTGCTACCAGCTTGCTAATGTCCAAAGGAGTGACAAAGCGGTTTAGAGTGGCTGTTGTTGGTTTTTCTACGAGTTGAACCTGTGAATTTTCAACCAATTTCTTTTAGTTAGGTTTATCATAAAACATATAACTTAAAAACATTGCCCCGCTGCGGCCGTTTTGTATGTCCAGAAATTTTCAGACAAGTGCAAGAAAAATTTTGAAAAAACAAAAAGGAAGAAGAGAAACGGTTACCTGTAGTACTGGACGGTGACCTTTTCTCCCGGCTTGCCTTCTCTTTGCGTCTTGATCTTTTTCACCGCTTCTTCAAAGTGGCGCATCATCACGTGCGCTTCTGAAGCGTGTTTTGCTGCTTCTTCTGGCGTCGGGTACTTTGCAAGATACTCGTGCAACACCAGCGATACTGCGGTGTTTGACACTGCGCTCGTGTCTGCTCCGCTAAAGCCTTCTGTCAGCTCGGCTACCTTGACAAAGTCCACGTCTGGGCCCATCGGCTTGTCCTTTGCGTGGATTTCGAGTATTCTCTGCCTTGCTGCCTTGTCTGGCATCGGGACGAACACGATCTTGTCGAACCTTCCCGGCCTCAACAGCGCCGGGTCTATCATGTCCGCGCGGTTTGTCGCGGCAATGACTACCACTCCGGATAGCGCCTGGATGCCGTCAAGCTCTGTTAGCAACTGTGAAACGACGCGCTCTGTGACCATGCTGTCGCCTCCCATTCCCCTTGTCGGAGCGATCGAGTCGATTTCGTCAAAGAACACGACACACGGTGCCGCCTGTCTGGCCCTGCGGAATATTTCACGGATTCCGCGCTCTGACTCGCCAACCCATTTGCTCAGCAGCTCGGGCCCTCTCACGCTGATGAAGTTAGCCTCAGACTCTGTTGCAACTGCCTTTGCAAGTAGAGTCTTGCCTGTGCCGGATGGTCCATGCATCAGGAGACCCTTTGGCATTGTGTGACCAAGCTTTGTGTATAGATCGGGATATCTCAAGGGCCACTCGACTGCTTCTTGCAGCTCGCGCTTTACTTCTTCTAGGCCGCCGATTGCTGTCCACGGGATGTCTGGTGATTCAAGGTAGACCTCTCTCATGGCAGACGGCATTACTTCCTTGACTGCGTTTTCAAAGTCGCTCATGGTGACGATCAGCTTGTTGAGCACTTCTGGCGACAGCTTTTCGTCCTCCAAGTTTAGCTCTGGCAATACGCGCCTGAGACATTTCATTGCAGCCTCCTTGCAGAGGTATTCCAGATCTGCGCCCACAAAGCCGTGAGTTACTGCTGCAATCTTGTCCTGATCAACATCAGTATCAAGTGGCATGTTGCGAGTGTGGATCTGCAATATCTCCAAGCGACCGCGCTTGTCTGGGACCTTTATCTCGATTTCCCTGTCAAATCGTCCTGGCCTTCTTAGAGCCGGGTCAATCGCGTTTGGACGGTTGGTTGCTGCAATTACGATGACTTTGCCCCTTGCTTCAAGGCCGTCCATCAGTGACAGCAACTGCGACACTACTCTTCTTTCAACTTCGCCTGTCACTTCTTCACGCTTTGGAGCGATAGAGTCGATTTCGTCAATGAATATAATGGATGGGGCCTTTTCCTTTGCCTCCTTGAATATTTCTCTCAAACGGGCTTCTGATTCGCCGTAGAACTTGCTCATGATCTCCGGGCCGGAGATGCTGATGAAGTGTGCGTTGCTCTCATTTGCTACTGCCTTTGCAAGCAAAGTCTTGCCGGTTCCTGGCGGACCATAGAGCAGCACCCCTTTTGGCGCTTCGATGCCAAGTTTCTCAAATATCTCCGGGTGCCTGAGCGGTAGCTCGATCATTTCTCTTACTTTCTGGATCTCTTCCTTCAGGCCTCCAATGTCCTCGTATGTTACCTGCGGAACGCCCCTGAGTGTCTCACCTTTTTCTGCGATGTGGAATATCGTCTTTTGTGTAACTAATACAGCGTCAGCTGCTGGCGTGACTCCTATTACTTGGAATGTCAGCCTGCCGCCAAAGTACGGAACCATGACGTTGTCACCCTTGATCAACGGCACGCTTTCCAGCGCATCTGCCAAGTAGCGCTCGTCAATTGGTGGTATAGCTTCAAGTGGCGCGACGATTACCTTTTCGGCTGGGACAGCTTTTATCTTCTTTACAATTACAGTGTCGCCAATTGCAATGCCGGCATTGTTCCTGACAAGGCCGTCAACCCTTATGATTCCCTTGCCTTCATCTGATGGGTAAAGGGGTAAACACTTGGCAACCGTTCTACGCTTGCCTCTAATTTCAATAACGTCTCCGGTGGACGCACCCAGCGAGTCCATCGAGTCGTAGTCGATTCTGGCCACGCCTCGACCAACGTCTCTGGTATACGCCTCAAGTACCTTTAGGGATAAGGTATTCTGACTCACATTAACACCTTGGAATTACTGCTCTTTATACCTTTATTATCTTTCGCCCAGATTCTCCACTTACATTTGCACAGGTTTTAATATTATTTGTTAAAAAATTCCAATTTTTTATTCACTAAACAGTTATAACTTTCCTTCAAGCTCCAATTATTGAATTGATGAGCAAAGAAGACAAGCAGCCGATGCTGCCAGGCGAGCACGTCGCGTCAATTGAGGAATTTGAGGGAGGCAAGAATACTTACCTTGCCCCGGACGGGACAATACGCTCTACGGCAGTAGGAACCAAGGTTTACGATCTAAAGCGCAGGGTTGTCAAGATTGATCAGAAAAACTCGCCAATGCTCCCGAAGGTCGGCGACATCGTTGTAGGGTACGTCGAGATGCTGTTTAGCAGCATGGTTTCCATCAAGATATTGTACATCAACGACAAGGAATCAGAAGCCGGCTTTTCAGCGATCGCGTCTGCAAGGGTTGGAAGCAGGGCAGACATGGAAAGGAGGGGCGACAGACGCGCGACTTTCCACAACGGCGACATCGTCCGCGGGAGGGTGATCAGCCTGCTCAACTCCACGATTCATCTTACGCTTGCTGAAAAAGAGTTTGGCGTGCTGTATGCATTGTGCTTCATGTGCGGAGGCGACACCGTCCGCACCAAAGAGAGCATAATAAAATGCGTCGAGTGCGGCGCGTTTGAAGACCGCAAGCTAACGCACGATTACGGCAAGGAGACTTTTCGGCTGATACACAAAGCGAGCAAATAATGGTCATGGCAGCAAGGGTTGCCTTTCAGGGAGAGCGAGGAGCTTTTGGCGAAATGGCAGCCCTGCAATACTTCCCGGACGCCAAGCTCGTGCCACTAAAGACGTTTCAGGA
>JAJPHX010000165.1 GCA_021325075.1 Nitrososphaeraceae archaeon
ACTGGCAGGCGTCCTCTATGACGTCAATCGAGTGCTTTTCTGCAACCTCGGCTATCTCATCCATATCAGATGGGTGGCCGTACAGGTGGACTGGTATTACTACCTTGGATTTTTTGGTGATCTTGTTCTTTAAGTCAAAAACATCGATGGTGTAGTCGTCTTTCTTGACATCGACAAATACGGGCTTGCCTCCGGCCGCGACAACGGCGTTAGCTGTGGCCACAAAAGTAAATGACGGGATCAGCACTTCGTTGCCCTGCTGGATACCTGCTGCCAAAAGGGCGGCATGGAGAGCGGCTGTGCCGGAGTTGACTGCAAGGACGTGCTTTGCCTTCAAGTAATTTCTCATCTGCGATTCAAAGTCGCGGACGCGCTTGCCGCCATCACGCGCTGCAGTGGTGAGCGCGTTTTCTTCAAGCACGCTTGTCACTTCGCGCTTTTCTTCCTCGTCTATCCAGGGCTTGTTGATTGGAATCATGTTTGATGATACTATATGCGTGGTCAACGTCTTACCATATAGCGTTTTTGCTTATAACAGGTTATAGAAATGAAAAAGCATCTAGTCTGGTAGTTTCAGCATAATCGACAGATGCGCTAGTATTAGATAATTAGTATGTATGTCATCGTTAGTAGAGTCTGTTTCTGGTAGCGTCCTATGTATAGACATTGCATAATCGCTTTTAATTCACGTACTTTGTTCTAGCAGGATGAAGGGCAAAAAAGTTCTCGTCATTGGATTGGGACAGATCGGATACAGTAACGCCGAATACATGACCATGAAAGGACTTACTGTGGATGGGTACGACATTAGCGACAAAGCAGTCAAGCGGGCTATTGATGACGAGGTAATAAGGAAAAAGGCCGCGAGTTTTGCCGGCTATGACTATTACATCATTTGTATTTCTACTCATAGACCGGATGACATGTTCGAGCCGTACCTAGATGGCCTTTTTGAAATAACGAAAAAATTGTCATATGAAGCCAAAGCTGGCGCCCTTGTTGGAATTGATAGCACTGTGACAAGGGGAACATCAGAAAAAATAATTCGTATGCTCCGCCACAGGCTGCATGTCGCCCACGTTCCCCACAGATTCTACGCCAATGAAAAGTATGACCACGGCGTGCGGCAGACCAGAGTTCTTGGTGGCTGCGACATCTGCTGTGTGGAAGAGGCTCTGCGGTTCTATAATGAAATTCTGGATATACCCATGCACGTCGTGAATTCTGTCGAGGTTGCCGAGCTATGCAAGATAGTCGAAAACTCGCACAGATTTATGGAGATCGCTTTTGCCGAAGAGCTAAAGATGTTCTGCGATCGGTCCGGCATCAGCTTTGACGAATTGCGCTCTGCAGTCAACACCAAATGGAACATCAAGGTGCTTGAAGCAAAGCAAGGGATAGGAGGTCATTGCCTGCCAAAGGACAGCCAGATGTTCTTAAACCTGCTCAAAAATGTGCTTGACATCAGCATAATCGAGGTAGCGAAAAAAGTAGACGAGCAATACCGGTTCCACTTGAGCCATCAAGCGGAAAAGATCCCGACAGTTCTGCATTCAAGCTAGAGATAGTCGATCATGAAGTTAGTACATCTAGGAATGATCTCGACTGGTGCAGTGATGGCGTTAGGGTTGATCATGGTGATTCCTGCCTTCACACAAAACCAGAAAATAGATCAGACGATCTCTGTCCTGCTTGCTTTTAGCATTGCAGACGACAAGGATGCCGCAACATGGTGCAAAGACCTCTCTTCAATGCTTGCAAAGCAGCAGGTCAAGGCCGCCGTATTTGTAACAGGGGAGGTCGCGCAGTCAAGCCCCAACTGCGTTTCCTCTTTTTCGTCAGACATTGACGTTGGAAGCCAGACGTATAGCTACTCAAACCTTACCGCTATTTCAGACTATTCTGCAGCTTTAGAAGAAGTCAAGGCCGGCAAACAGGCTGTGGATAAAGCTGGCAACCTTGATTCAAGATTATTCAAGGCTCCGTATGGAGCTGCTGATCAGAACATCTATTCTCTTTTGAGCCGGTCGGGCATAATGGCTGATTTTTCTTACAAGGGCCAATACAACAAGTATGAAAATAGTCAGTTCGTGAAATATGACATAAAGAGCGTAGAAGGGAATACTTCTGGGCTGGAGCTCTTCTCGCTAATCTCCCGCGACGGCGACAGGACGCCCCAGATGACACGCGTTCCAGTTGTCATAAACTTTGACAGCTTGATGTCTGTGGCGCAAATTGACGAGTTTGTATCACACCTGAAATCTGGCTACAACAACATTCGTTTTGTCAATGCATCTGACCTGACAGGCTTGAGCCTCACCGTCCGTCCTGGAGGAGATGCATCATGAGCCCACAACCAAATGAGAATACTCCTGAGACTAAAGGCAGAATAGGAAAGGAGTACCATGCACACGTGGAATTTGCACCTGCTGCCGAGTCTGCTGTCCAGCAGCAGTTGGCGGCTCATAAATGCAAACAACAGGTGTCATGGGATGGCAGAATTATAGTAAGCAGAAAGGGTTGGGCTGTAAGGGTGGCCGCCATAATAGGAATCGCCATAATCGCAGCATACAACCTGTACGAGGGCTTTTTGCTGCAGGATCCGCTTGTTGCTTACTCTACCCTCATGCCTGTGCACGCGCTGATAATATTTATTGTTGGATGGATATTCTATCGCAATCCAGCAAAGGGGCAGGCAGGCGATGATCTGGTTTCAGTCATTATCCCTGTGTACAATCAGAAAGGAATGATTGAAATCGTAATCGACGCCATTTACCGATCGACTTATAGAAACATCGAAGTTGTCGCCGTAAATGACGGTAGCAAGGACGGTTCAAAGGAAATCCTTGACATGCTAGCTCACAAGTACCATCCCCACCTCAAGGTTATCCACAAGGAGAATGAAGGCAAGAGAAAAGCTGTAGCTACAGGGTTTTATGCGTCGAGCGGCAAATACATCGTTCTTATCGACTCTGACAGCATAGTCGATGAACGCGCAATAACAGAATTCATGAAGACATTCAATTCCGACCCAAAAATTGGGGCAGTGGTGGGGTATGCAAAGGTGTGGAACGCCAACAAAAACACTCTGACAAAATGCCAAGATGTGTGGTACGACTATGCATTTAACATACACAAGACCTGTGAAAGCACTTTTGGAAACGTCATGTGCTGCTCAGGATGCCTAGCAGGGTACAGGCGCGAAGCGATAGCAGATTTCATCCCATACTGGGTACAAGCAAAGATACACAATAGCGACGACAGGGACCTGACCACGTATACCATCGCGCCATCATGGGCAAAGAAGGGGATGGCACCCAAGCTGGCTTCGCTGGTTCAATCCCCTCTGGTAAAAAAATTGGCAGACAGCATGGCAGACTATGACGATTCTGAAGACCGCGCCCTAACAGCACACACGATTGTAGAATGGAAGACGGTATACGTCGCCACCGCCATAGTCTATACGGACGTGCCAGACAAGATCAAGGGCTACCTCAAGCAGCAGAAAAGATGGAAAAAGGGCTATGTGCGCTCTAACTTTTACGTGAGTGCTTTCTTTTGGCGCAAGAACCCGTTGATGTCGTTAATATTTTACACAGAATTCATGGCGACATTTACCGCGCCACTGATCATGCTCACAGTGTTCATGTACGAGCCACTTGTGCTTGGTAACTACTGGGTTCCGGCAGCATTTGTCCTCGGGTCGCTGCTGACCGGCCTAGCTCAGGGTCTCGACTACAAGTTCCGCGATCCGGGAGCCAAGAACTGGAAGTACAAGCCCCTGATGAATCTGGTCTCCTCTTTCGTGTTATCTTGGATGGTATTTCCTGCCCTCTGGAATTATCGCAAGAACGAATGGCTGACGAGATAACCTATGGAGTGTTTGATGCTTGACACAACAACTTTGCTCAATAAAGTGCAGGTACTGCGATATCCTGCTCACTGGGGAGGACCAGTTCATGGGCCACATGTTCCACAACCACGAGCTCGATTGCAAGTGGCTGGAAACGGCATGGAAATCAATTACCACTGCGACTTGCCAGATAATTGGCAAGAACATGCCGCAAATGGAGGCCCGCTAGACAATGGTCTCATCTATGGGATTTGATCGCATCTTGGTTACAAACAAGGCGAAAAAGAGGGCAGCAGGTTTGGCAATGGTGTCGATACTCTTTATTGCAATCAGTACCTTATCATTATCACGGCAGCAGGCACACACCGCGACTTTTGGCAACACTGACCCATGCAACTGCGTCATATTCCGGATAGATGACATACAGGATTACTTTGATGACCATGCGCAAGTAGCTGTTTTAGATTTATTCTTGAAGCAAAACAAGAGCCTGTCAACTGGCATTATAATGAACGCGATAGGAGCAGACCAAACAATCATGGATAAAGTGATCGAGGGTCGTGACAAGGGATTGTTTGAATTGAGTATACACGGCTGGGATCACGTCGATTATTCCAAGTTAACTGAAAAAGAGCAGGAAAATACGATGGTAATGGCAAACAACAAGATGCACAAATTGTTCAATACCAATGCGTCAATGTTCATTCCGCCTTACAACACTTTCAACAATGACACGCTCAAAGCCATGACACAGACCAAATTGAGAATACTAAGCTCAAGCACCACTGAAGACAAAAATGTCAGCGGCTACTTTGTGGCAAACGGACAAGGCCGCTTGGATGATGGCCGCACCATATACCATATGCCAGAGATCGTTACATTTTCTGTGGTACAAGACGGACAGTGGATCCGAATTCCAAATGAGGAAATAATCAAGGCCATCGACAACAGCGTGACAAAATATGGTTATGGTGTAGTACTCTTGCATCCGCAGAACTTTGTAACGGTACAAAATGGCAAGTCCACACAGGAGGTAGATTATAATGCAATTGACGACCTTGAGCGGCTTGTCAAGATATTTGCGGCAAACTACGAAATTTCAACTTTTGAGAAGGTTGTTAAATCGGAACCCCGATTGTTCACCCTGACTTCATCTCTTGACGGCAAAAGCTATGCCATCGCCGGCAAGTCTACAGATATAGAGGTATCATCCTTTGAGATTGATCCAAACAAATCAGTCAGGTTAAACACAGAAGGTCAAGGCGAGCTGGAATTGACGCTGCCAAAGAGCATGGTCGGAGACGTTATGTCAATTACAACCGACAGTCAAGACAAAATTCAATTTCATGCAGCAGATGACGATAACGCGTCTTTAGCCGTTACATTCACAGTGCCATCAGAAACGAAATTTGTCGAGATAGCAGGAACGCGAGTGGTACCCGAATACCAAATGTTTGCATTAACACTTATTGGAATCTGCGTAGGCATCGCTGCAATAATGCTGCCAAGGCTTGTTAGGCACAATAATTTTCCATATTTTGCCAGACGATCTGAATAATAATAAGGATTGCAATGTCTCATTATGGTCAACAGGATCCGGCTTGCCCTCCGCTCCTCCAATGCAGACCTAAAGAACATGCTCTTTCATTGCGACAACCTTGACTGCATAGAACATCTTCTCAAGAATGGTCTTGAAAACAAGATAGACCTTGTCTATATCGACCCCCCATTTTTGAGCGGCGAGCGCTACTTCCATCGCATCGACAACGAAAGTAGAGTTGCGTTCGAGGATGTATTGAAGCAAAGCAAATACCTAGAGATGATGCGCGTACGCCTTGCCGCAATACACAAGCTCTTATCACCAGCCGGCTCGATATTTATCCACCTTGACTGGCACGCAGTGCATTACGTCAAGGTGATGATGGATCAGATTTTCAGCCCGGAAAACTTTAGAAACGAAATCATTGTCAAGCGGGGTCGCAGGAAAAACCTGCAGTACCAGTTTGACTCCATTGACAGGATGCATGCTGCTTATGATTCAATATTATGGTATTCAAAGTCATCCGATACAAAATTTTCCCTGCCTCTTGCAGAGCACCGCTCTGAAGCAAAGTGGATGGGCTTTTGGAGCAACGTGAACCGGCCTACGATGCGCTATGAAATCTTTGGCTTTACTCCTAGCCGGGG
>JAJPHX010000164.1 GCA_021325075.1 Nitrososphaeraceae archaeon
AATTGCATCGAGCGTCTTTGCAACCTCACTCTCTGTCAGGTTCGTCCTTGCCGCCAACTTCCTTATCACGGGCCGCAAGTCTGCTGGCTCGCTCATCTTTTCACCATTGAGATAAAATTCTGTAAAATCTTGCGCCCTTCGCCGGTAAGAACTGACTCGGGATGGAACTGGACGCCTTCAATAAGGTACTCTTTGTGGCGAATGCCCATTATCTCGCCGTCATCAAGCGCCCTTGCAGTTACTTCAAGGCAATCAGGTATTGTGTCTTTGTCAGCGACAAGCGAGTGGTATCGCGTCGCCTTGAACGGGTTCTGGACATCCTCAAAGAGACTGTCTGCCTTGTATTCTATTGAGCTTGTCTTGCCGTGCCTGACCCTGCCGGCATTTATCACCTTGCCACCAAAGGCATGCACTATTCCCTGGTGCCCTAGGCAGACCCCAAGTATCGGGACCCTGGGCCCGAGCTCCCTGATGACATCAGTGCACACGCCAAAGTACTTGCGGTCAGCAGGATGCCCCGGGCCAGGGGATATCACTATTGCGTCAGGCCTCATCGCCTTTACCTGTTCCAGCGTTATCTTGTCGTTTCTGACAACTATTGGCTCTGTTTTTAATTCGCCAAGCAGCTGCGCTATGTTGTAGACAAACGAGTCATAGTTGTCGATGACAAGTATTTTCATTTGGAACCCTCACCTGAAGGTAAAGAATCAGCTAACAGGTACTGATCGGAGCCAAAAGTAACCGCCTCTTTGCATTAAAACTCCATAATTTTACAAGCATTTACAGTATTTAAATCTAGTGCGCCCGGCGGAGTCGCCTAGAAAATTGCGTGCATAACGTATTTAATGCTTGGAAACTATTTCCATCTTGCTTCATATCTCGAGGGATTGATTTTGGTCAGAGTATTCATTAACGGATACGGAAACATTGGGAGGCGTCTTGCAAGCGCGCTGTCAGTGGACAAGGAAATACAGCTGGTCGGGGTTGCGAAATACACCATAGATGACAAGGTCAAGGAGGCCATTGACAACCGCTTCAGTGTGTTTGTACCATCAGAAATGCTTGGCGCATTCAAGGAAAAGGGCTACAACGTGACAGGGAGCATACAGGACGCGGTGAAGGCAAGCGATGTCGTGATAGACGCAGCAAAGGAAGGTGGAGGCTATGACAACAAGAAAAGCCTGTACGAGCCAATGGGCAAGCCGGCGATATTCCAGGGTGGTGAAGATAGGCACGGTGATCGCGCAGTCGCAGACATGATACACAATTCCCGCGTGAATTATTCTAAAGCCGCTGGCAGAACCTACGTCATACAGGGCAGCTGCAACGTCTCCGGCATGGGGCGGGTGATGCAGCCTCTGATAGAAAAGTTTGGCGACCGCATCGGGCGCTACGACGTCGAGTTGATAAGAAGATGGGCTGACCTTGAAGACACCAAGGCTGTGAAGGACTCTATAGAGTGGGACCGAAACCCGCACCACCAAGACGACGTCAAGGACTTTATCCCGAATGCAAACCTCTACGTTGACGCATTCAAGGTGCCATCGAGGATGATGCACCTGCACCAGATGTTTGTTAGATTCAACGGCAAAGCCCCGAGCACCGATGAGATACTGGGTTGCTACAGAAACGAGTTCGGAGTTGCCATCATCAGCTCTGCCAAGGGCACGGGCGACGTGAGAAAGAAGGCACTGGAACTTGGGTTTGCCCATGGCGATACCAACATGGTTCACATTCACCAAGATATACTGCGCGTGCAAGACGACACTGTCAAAATAGGATACTCTGACGACCAGACTGGAATGGTGATACCTGAAAATCACCTACTTTTACAATCTATGGTTTTCAAGCGCGGAAGAGAAGACGCGCTCAAGAGAACAGATAACCTCTTCCAGATAAGCAGAAAACGAAAGACGCTTGAAGAAGAGTTCAAGTAAATAAACCCTTTACGAAATTTGATCTACATGGAGGAGTGTGTCTCAATGTTACTGAATTATAGGATTTGTATTCAAAGGAATTTGAAGGAATTGTTTATGAGAGCACGTCATTCAGAGCCTTTTTGAAACGAGCTACTTTTTCCATCTCCTCTATCCATAGAGATGCCAAATCGGGCTTGCCGCGATTATCTATTATAGTTCGCATAATTCCGGCCATAGAAGGCACCGACTTGGTACCTTGAATTTGCGGCAGTCCAAAACCTGCTAGAAATCCCTTGTCGCCAGAGGGGGTATCAAAAGCAGTCTGCACTCTGGCAGGGCATGATAATCCCGCTCCGTTCTGCATACATTCGGATAATAGCTTGTGCATGAGCTCTGTCTTTGTCTGCGCGTCACAGTTTTGGCTCAGACGCTGGAGGTATTCTTGTTCCTCTAACGTGAGCCTGAAAGAGACCTTGTTCCCTATTTCCATTTACATTCAACTGTTATTGGCTTTCCTTGTCTATGGCGTTTAACTGCCAATTGTTCTAATCGTCGTGTTTTTGTATATGGCAATCAATCTAACACTCCTGCCCTGAATCAGCAAGTTTAACGGTTACCTTTTGTGTTATGGGTTCGACACTTATGACAACGGATACAATCCGACCATCGATACTTACCTGTGCCGTCCGTTCAAACGACTGAAATAACCTGTGTTGTTCATCAATGCGCCGTTGCAAAGTCGTTATTTCGATGCTTGCCGTTGTCGCTGCGGGAGTCGCTTGTGAGAGTGCTTCTTCTAATTGTCGATTCGTTTCCTCGAGTGTTGCTATTACTCTATCCTTATTCTGCAGCCTGTCTAATCCTGCAAGCCCTGCTTCTTCCGGCACCATAGGTTTTGCATGTTCTAATTTCTGCTTGACCACTGAAGAAATCGCATTGATTTGTACCTGGGAACGTTTTGCCGACAAATTGTCGGCAGTCTTTCGTCCTCCAGTACTACCGGCTTTTATTTTATCTTGGTCTTTCCATTCTTCCGGACAATAGCGCTCTATACTCTTTTCTGTAATGAGTTCGTTTTCAATCTCATACTTCAGGTACTGCTTGATCGCTTTGCATATGTCATTTCTATTGATAGAGTGTCTGCTATACTTCTCTATTGCTGTTCCAAGCCTGTTTACTAGATCCTTCCTTTTTTCAAGTGCTGGTCTGATTGAATCATTAAATTCCTGTTTGATTTCTGCCAACACTTTTTCAAATTCGGGACTATCAACTTTTCTTATTTCTCCATTCATATTTTGATGAAAGGTGGAACCTTTATTATACTCTATCATCATTGATAGACCATGAAACCAATACGACTGCCAGAAAATTATACAGAGCGAATGGTACTTGAGAGTCTCCAAAGGGGGCCAAAGTTTCCATTTGAGATAGAGAGAGATATCCAGGAAAAGGTAGATGAAGCCTATGACGCACCAAATAGCTTTAACGATGTTACACAGCGGGACGAAATTGAGAAACGTAAAAAGCAAGAGTATGTCCAAATAGCCGAGATTCATCGTATCCTAAAACGGCTACTCAAGGAAGGAAAAATAAAGCAATCCAGAAGATACGACCGCTACTCTCTATCTTTTAAAATATTGAGCGAACCGTGGCTATCCGGCGAGATATTCTCCTATCGAGCGATGAGGGATCTAGATGGATTGGAATTAAGGCCTATAGTTCAACCCCCAACCTCAGGCGGTAAAGATGCCTTCCTTTATTATTATGCAAACGTGATAGGTGCTTATGTCATATATTGTATCCTGCAGGGATTCTTTCCTGATGGACCATTTCTGTGCAAGAAAAATCAACCTGCAAATATCAGAAGGGCTTTGACAAAGGAATGGCTTGAAAATTCTGTAAACGGTTTTGATATGTTGCATCTTTTCAAGACGTATCATCAATCGCCAAACCTCGGATCAACAAATAAAATGGCTTTAGAATTATCTATAGATGATTATAATGAATGGATGGCAAGTTATAGGAAAGTATTTGCGGCCATTGAATCGAGATTGTCTGCTCTATTGAGCGATATAGAAGAAAGGATAACAAAATATCCACAAAGAGATGAGTAAAGGCAACGATATCATTACAGAATCATAACTATATTTTATTCGCCATTTTAGATTATAGTAGCATCGTAAACGAGTCCAGAAAGTTGTAATCAGCGCTTTATGGCACACGATTTTGTAATCCTGTTGTGCGCCGAGTAGTACGCCCAAGCAAGTAGCCCGATTGCAAGCAAGCGAAATGGAATCTGGTAATTGGCCATGAATGAAGAGGTGGCGGCTCCGGCAGTACCAAACGTGGTTGCGAGGAAAACACCGATTGAGGAGCAGCCTACACACATGCTCGATGCCGTGCTCAGGATCGAGCCGGAAAAGAACGAGCCGACCATTTTTCCAGCAGAAGAGTTTCTTAGGATGTAGACGTTCATGCCGGTGACAACGCCCACAAGCGGCGCAGTGATGTTTGACAGCACAAAGCCGGCGATCGCGTCCGAAGGTATTGGATAATAGAAATCAATTCTCGGCGAAAAAAACAACAGCCCATCAAAGACATTGAAAATAATCCAAAATGCAGCCGCAACTATGGCAGCTAGCGCGATATATGATTTGTTTGAAAAAACCATCTTAGCTGACAGGCTCATCTTTTATGGATTATTCAGCAGGGCGCTTTCACACTATTATTCCTTCAGGTAGGATGGAAGAATTCAAATAGTGTAGTCGCCATATTAGAATGGCTTGGCACAACTGCAGGCAAGAAAGGAATGCGCCCTGTGCGGCACGACACTTCCACCGGGGAGTGAAGTTAGCCTCTGCAATGAGTGCATGAAGTGCGCAGACTGTTGCGTTGGCCTTGAGAAACTAAAGGACTAGCTATTCTACGAGTTTTAGCGTATCAGTTATTGTCACGATGCCGATCACAGTGCCCTTCTCGCTCACCAAGATGCACTTTGCAAACCTCACAAGAGGAATGAGTGCCTTTGCCGGAGTCGAGACGTCAACTATCGGAGGCGGGGGATCCATCACTTGCGCGACCTGAGTGTTCCTCAGGTCTTTGTCGTCCTTTTCAACCATTATCTTCGCAAGGCCATCCTCAGTCAATATGCCGACAAC
>JAJPHX010000099.1 GCA_021325075.1 Nitrososphaeraceae archaeon
GTGTCTGAAGCGTCGTCGCTTCTGAGCTCAAAAGGTGAATTGATAGTTCCAAAGCAAAAGTTTCCTCCAAACTTGACAGTGGCAGTGTCGCGCATAATCTACTAGTAAATATGCGTCAAAAATAGTGAAAGGCGTCAGCTGGCCGCAGCCTGGCCGTGCTGCGACGCCTTGCCTCCGATATGCATCGGTTGTTTTATCCTCTGTCCTGCAACTACGTATGCCAGTGCCAAGCCCAGCGCTGCAAATCCGACGTACATCAGCGTGTAAACATCGAGTTCCATTTGTTTTTACCTCATAATCCATTCGTTGAAGATTCAATTAAGCAAGGCGAACAACACTTAAGCAATGCGTATTAGGCACTTTTACGAACTTTATAATGGAATGTACATTTGGCTGCCTGTATACAGCCATTAAAGGAACGACAGATTCAGATAAAGATATTTTAGCCTGCAAAATACCAGATGCACACGCTCATGAAAAAGGCGCTCTTGATAGTTGACAGGGGAAGCAGGGAACCTGACGTGCGGCAGGAACTTGCCGAGATCTGCTCGCTTGCAAAGCGCCGCGCCGGGTACGACTATGCAGATTACTGCTTTCTTGAAGTTCTTCCGCCTTTTATTGACGAAGGGATAAGCAGGTGTATTGACAGCGGCGCCGGCTTTGTCACAATAATGCCATACTTTCTGTACCCAGGCATGAAGCTAAAAGACACTGTAAAGCAGAGCGCCAAGATAGGCAAAGATCGGAACCTAAAAATCGCGATAACAAGGCCGCTCAGCTACCACCCGATGATGTCCCGGCTCATCTCTGAGAGGATAACCCAGCTCAAGAAGGACAAAGACATCAACTACCCTGACAATGAATGTGATGTTGTGCTGATCGGTCATGGCAGCAGCGACAAAAACGCCCGCGACGCCTTTGTGCATGCTGCAAACGCGATAAGGCCACTTTACAGAAACGTCCATTTTTGCTTTTTAGAGCTTGACCGCCCAAACATCGAAGAGGGCATAGGGCAGGCGGTCGCCGGCGACCCAAAGGTGATCCTGATGATGCCGTATTTCCTGCACAGGGGAGCTCACATCAAGACCGACGTCGTCAAAGACGTAAACGCGGCCCTCGAGAAGCATGATTTCAAGAACGCGTTCATGTCGCGCCATCTTGGAGTTGACGAAAAGCTGGTTGATCTGGTCATTGAAAGGGCAAGGGAGGTAGAAAAAAGGCTTGGCGTCTGACCACTATAGCGGGACGGCCGCCAGCAGGAAGATGTCTGAAAGGGCATTTGACATCGAAAAGAAGAGCTTTGAGATCATCGACTCTGAGATAGGGCAGCACGGCTACAGCGAAATGCAGTGGGCGATTGTCCGGCGCGTCATACACGCAACGGCCGACTTTGACTTTGCCGGCAGTGGCAGGATTCTCTTCCATGAAAAGGCACTCGACTCTGTATTTGGCGCAATCTGTAACAAGTGCACTATCGTGACTGACGTTGACATGGTGCTTGCAGCGATAAACAAGAAATCTCTTGCAGACCTTGGGTTGAAAACCGCATGCTACATATCGGATGGCAAGATCGCAGAGGAGGCCCGCAGGCTAGGCCGGACAAGGTCCGAGACTGCGATGCGTCATGCAGCCAAAGAGATGGACGGCGGAGTTGTTGCGATAGGCAACGCGCCTACCGCGCTCTATGAGGTGATAAACATGGTAAAGGAAGGAGTTACGCGGCCTGCGCTCGTGGTGGGAATCCCTGTCGGCTTTGTCTCCGCGCCGGAATCAAAAGGGGAGCTTGCCAAGGCCGATGTGCCATTCATAACAAACATTGGAAGAAAGGGCGGAAGCCCTGCGGCGTCTTCAATAATGAACGCTATACTTTTGCTGTACCAGAACAAATCATCTTCTTGAATATCTGGCGCAGGCCTGCACCATTCTTGCAGGCAATTTGCTATTGGCAAAGTGAAGGTGCATATAAGCTGCCAACCCGCTTTCATTGACAAAAAACCCGTCCTTACCATCAGTTACTCCTCTGCCCTTTTTCATAGAGTACGCAAACCTACAGTCGCCTGCGATGTTCTCGATGGCCGAGTAATGAAATTCATGACCTTGCAGATGAACTCTGCCAAAAACCGGCCCGTCACATTCCGCTTCTGTATAATTCAGTGTCAGCCGGCTCGTCATGAGCGTGTCGGCATCTATCAGGCCTGCCATTTTTCTTGCTTTCTTTTCGCCTTTGTACCCACTTATAGACCGAGTAAGGTACATCAGCCCGCCACACTCGCCGTAAACCGGCATCCCTTCCTGCACAGCCTTTTGCACAGATTTTATCATCGACCTGTTATTTTCAAGCCTGTCTGCAAGCACTTCCGGGAACCCTCCACCAAGCACTATCCCTTGTATGTTTTCAGGCAGTCCTGGCTGCTTTACCGGGCTAAAGAAGACAAGCTCCGCTCCATGCGTTCTCAGTGCGTCAAGATTGTCTGCATAGTAAAAGTTGAAGGACTCGTCCAAGGCAACGGCTATCCTTGCCTTGTCCGCCTTGCCTGCCTGCAAGGTCGCGTCTGGCAGCGGGCTTGAACCGCACAAGTCAATTATCTTGTCAATATTGATCTGGTCTGAAACAGACTTTGCTGCGTCCAAGATTGTTTTTTTCCTTGCCTCCTGAAGCTCGGGCGCAGGGACAAGGCCGAGATGGCGCTCTTCCAACCTAATTTCGCTGTTACGCTTTATCATACCTAAGACGGGCGCCCTTATTTTATCAGCAAATGCTTCTGCAAGGTAGCCGGCATGCCTTTCGCTTGCGACATTGTTCAAGATCACTCCAGCTATCCTGATTTTCCTGTCAAAGCGCATAAAGCCAAGGGCGATGGCTGCTATTGACCGCGCACCCTTGCCGGCATCGACGACAAGTACCACGGGTGCGTCCAGAACCTTGGCAATGTGCGCCGTGCTTGCAAAATCATTTTTGCTGGACATGCCGTCAAACAGCCCCATGACGCCCTCTATCACCGCGACATCGGCGCCTTCACAAGCACTAGCAAAGCAGTCCTGCACTCCCTTTCTGCCCATCATCCACGCGTCTAGGTTTCGAGATTGCCTCCCTGTCACAAGAGTGTGGTAGGATGGGTCGATAAAGTCCGGGCCCACCTTGAATCCTTGGACCTCCAGCCCCTTCTTTTTACGCAGAGCATCCATTATCGCCACCGAGACCGTGGTCTTGCCGACTCCGCTTGTCACCCCAGCAACCACTATCCTCGGGACCCGCATGCCACCGGTTGATCTGGTTTTCCATTTTAACCTTTTAGATTGATTTTTATCTTCATGCAGTCAACCATGTGGCAGATGCCTGACAAGGGCCTTGTCATCGTCTACACGGGAAAGGGCAAGGGCAAGACTACCGCGGCCCTTGGAATAGTCCTCCGCGCCGTGGGGCACGGCTACAGGGTCGGCATGGTCCAATTCATCAAGGGTGAATGGTATTATGGCGAGCTCACAAGCTCAAAGAGGCTCGAGCCAGAATTTGAGATGATAGCCGCAGGCAAAGGCTTTGTCGGGATAATCGACGACGACCACCCGATCGAGGACCATCAAAAGGCGGCTCAGGCGGCAGTCGCACTTGTAAAAGAAAAACTTGCGTCAGGCTCCTACGATATCATGATACTGGACGAAATCAACTATGCCGCAAAACTTGGACTGATATCCGAGCAGGATATTCTGGATATCATTGCTGCAAAGCCCGACGGGACGAGTCTTGTATTGACAGGCAACTATGCGCCTGAATCCGTGATCGCTGCGGCTGACCTTGTGACAGAGATGAAGGAAATCAAGCATCCATACCAGAAAGGCATAAAGGCGAAAAAGGGCGTCGACTTTTAGCGCTTATCTTGTTTGTTTGCCATACTAGAGTACATGAGAAAGGCTAACAAACGCACTGCAAGGCACAGGACAACTGCCAAAAGAAATGCTGCAGGGAGGAGGAAAAAGCCAGCAGCTATTACCATCCGCCGGTCAACCGGCAGGAAAGAAAAATTCAATATTGATAAAATGATCCAGACTACGAGCAGGTCCGGCGTGCCGTTTCTGATGGCAAGGGACATCGCAAAGAACGTTTCAAAAAAGATAAAAGCTGAAGCCAAGGGGCGGGACAAGAAAACAGTGACTGCCGGCAGGGTGAGGAACATGATTGCAGAGGAACTTCGCGACAGGAACCAGCAGACAATAGCATCGTCGTACGCCGGTGACACGCCTGAAAACACACAGAAGGAAAATGTCGCGTCAAAGGTAGATCCCAATGAATCACTTCTTGGCAGTGGCGACTCTGACAGCGTGCTTCACGACAGGAGCAAGCGGCTTGCCTCAGCGGCCTGATCTCTGTAGCAACCTTAAAGTATACCATTTGCACCGTGTATCGTAATTAGCAAATGACCGCTGCCACCGACGAGGTTCAGAGGCTTCCCGAAGAAGGAGAGATCGTGATCGCCACCGTCAAGGAAGTCACCGGTCACGGCGCGTACGTCACTCTGGACGAGTATAGTAACATGACCGGCTTTTTGCACATTTCTGAAATTGCGACGGGCTGGATCAGAAACGTCGAGCGCTATGTTCGGCCAAAGCAAAAGGCAGTGCTCAAGGTAATCAGGGTCAACAAGACAAGAGGAGAGGTGGACACCTCGCTCAAACAGGTCTCCGGTGAGGAGCGCAAGTCAAAGCTGATAGAGGTAAAAAAGAACGAAAAGGCAACCGCGTTCATGGACTTTATCAAGTCAAAACTAAAGCTGACAAACCCGCAGGTCAACGAAATAGAGGAAAAGATACTCCAGAAATATGACTATGTTTACGACGCTTTTGAGGCAATCGCAAGGAAGGGTCCGGACGCGATCCAGAACCTCGACCTGGCAGCGGAAGTAAAGCAAGCAATGGAGGAGGAAAGCAACAAGATCCAAATACCGCAGGTGGAAGTGAGGGGCGTGATGGAAATCTCTTCAAAAAAGCCTGACGGGATTGAAATGATAAAGAGCACCTTGGCAAGCGCGGAAAGCAGCAAGGGCGGCGCCAGCACTTCGGTGACCTACATCGGCGCGCCAAGGTACAGAATCATCGTCATGGCAGAAAACTTTAAAGTTGCTGAAAAGACAATGAACAACACTGTTGAAAAAGTGCGCTCTGCAATTGAAAAGCAGCATGGCATGTTTAATTTCTCACGCGAAGAGTCGAAAAAGTCGCACCAGCAGGGGTAGGCGGCATGAAGCACCTAATACGCAAGTGCCAGGTTTGCAATATCTACACACTCAAGCACCAGTGCCCAAAGTGCAATTCTCCAACTGTTGATCCGCACCCGCCAAAATATTCGCCTGATGACAAGTACGTGCGCTACCGGATTTCCGACCGATACGCAGAAGAGACTAGACAAGAATTATAAGTAAACTGGCAGCCAGTCATGACAGAGAATGAGAATTGCCCTTGCCGGAGCAGGCGTGGTTGGCAGCTACCTTGGCAACATGCTCCAGAGGCGTGGGTATGACGTGGAGATCTTTGAGGCTTCAAAAAAAGAGAACCATTGGCCTGTGTGCGCGTGGGGCGCGTCGCGGCACATGCTTGAAAAGTTCTCGAAGCAGGCAGGGCTTGACTTTGACGACTATGTTTTCCACGTCGGCAAGATGCTCAGGATGGAGCTGCCAGACGACAAGGAAGAATACCTTGAGCTAAGGGGCTTGGTGTCGTACAATAAGCATGAATGGGAAAACGCCCTGCTCAAGGACATCAAAGTCACATACGGCGCCAAGGTTACAAAAGAGGCCTTTCCATTTGAAAAGTACGACTATGTGATCGATTGCACCGGCCTTCACCGCACGCTACTACCAAAGTCTAAAGACGATTTCTTGATACCAGCATACGAATACCTACTAGAGAACGTGCATGGAATTGACGAGTTCTATGTAATCGGCTACAAGGGGGCTAAGGGGTATTTCTGGTATTTTCCGCTTGACAAGGAGCGTGGATACATGGGGGCCGGCGACGTGGAGAAAAAATACTACGGCGTTTCAGAATTTTTCAAGCAGCACCCGGAAGCCCGAGTCGTGAAAAAGGTGGGCAGGCCGATCAGGCTTGCGCCGCCAAAGCGCATGGAGCCGTTTTACGACGGCAACATAATAGGAGTCGGCGAGTCGATAGGCTGTGTCTTTCCGATGCTGGGCGAGGGGATAATCCCTTCGCTGATATGCTGCGACCTGTTCCTCGAAGTGCTTGACAGGAGCAGAGACAAGTTTGACTTCAAACAGTACCGAAAAAAAGTGCTTGAGAGGTTTGACTATTACGACGATGTCTACCGCGTGGTAAGGCTCAAGATGGACGGCAAGCTCAGCACGGTAAGGCACGTCAACCTCCTGATGAGCATGTACCGGCATATGAAAAAGGAGGAAAAGCGATTCGGTTTTGAAGTGAGCTTTGAGAAGATGACCCGAATGGTAAACGCCCTCTAAGATTTTATATAGATTGCATTTTCACTATCCTTCTGTTGGTATCGCAGAAAAAGAGCCCGCAGGAATCAAAAACGGAAATGACCGTATTCATGCTTCCTTCTGATGCCAACCCTATGGGCAATGTTTTTGGTGGCACGATACTAAAGCACGTTGACTTGGTTGCAGGGATTGCTGCCAAGAGGCATGCAAGAAATACAAACTGCGTTACCGCAAGCATCGACAGGATGACTTTTCTAAAGCCTGTGTACATCGGCCACGCACTGATACTGTCTGCCCGGCTGAACTATGTGCGCAAGTCGTCTATGGAAGTCGAGGTTGCAATTGAGTCTGAAAATCTCGATACCGGTACAAGGGTGCGCACCGGGACGGCGTTTGTGACGATGGTGGCGCTTGACGAGAAAGGCAGGCCGACAGAGGTTCCAGCCCTTATGCTGGAAACTCAGGAAGACAAGAGGCGCTTCAAGGAAGGGGAATCTAGGATGCAGGCGCGCCTCAAGGAAGCAGGCAGGATTTAAAGAAAACCTACTTTGCATCCAGCTAAATCTTCACGATCGCATAAATTCATTGTACGCATCCACCATGCGATGCAAAGCAGGGAGCTCGACAATGAAGGGTACTGGTCCAGCGAGCTGAAATCGCTCGGGATTTATCCAAAGAGAAAGAACGAACTGAACGACAGCAAGGAAATGAGGGACTTGGTAGAAAACGTAAAGCAAGTACTCTTGCAAGAATACCGGACGGCATACGACCACGAGTGATTATTCGAAATATTCCAGCTCTTCATCATCAGAATCATCATGGGGAGCAGGCTCTGTCATGGCCGGAGCGACAGGTCTATTTGCTGCGGCCAGGTTGGCATTTAGTGTACGAAGCTCTGCAAGGATCATGCGAAGCAACTGTGTCTGTTCTTCCTGAGTATTTGCTTTGACCTTCTTTTTGGCTGGCAATGAGCAAGCAAAACCCTGTTTGGCTCTTAAATCTAACCCTTAAAAAGGAAAGTTGCCTAGGTTAAGCAATTGTTATAAACATTCATCAGAAGTTTGTCTGTAATGGTAGCTGAAAAAGTCGTTCAATTCCAGAACAAAAATAAAGATCTTGGTCAACTCGGTCAGCAAATTGTACAGATGCTCCAGGGTGACGGATACAAGACTCAGATTAATACAAGTGCTCCAGTGGGAATAGTTATTCAGGCGCAGAAAGCTGGCATTCTGCGTGACCTGATCACTGCTGACAGGGCTTTTACGATAATGATAACCGGAGACCCGAACAACTTTGCCATCCATATAGGGATCGGCAAATGGATACAGAACATCGCAGTCGCGGCCTCAGAAGCGATCCTGTTGTCCCTTCTCTTTCTTGCTGTTGACATTCCTGAGATGCTCTGGACGCGCCACGTTGAAAACGAGATATTGAAGAGAATTGTTCAGCTGGTAGGCTGACTTTTCTCTCTCTGGCCGGTCAGTAGTTTAAACAATTTACTAATCTTTTGATGGGTATGCAGAAAAACCTTGTTTACCATTTAAACATGATTGTGGACACAGGCTACGCTTTGGAGATACAAGCTTCTTGATAAACATGCCATAATTCTGGTTTTTGCTGCAAGCATAATTTTACGAATAATCCCCGAGCTTGTCGCATACCCTTACCCTATAGGGTATGACGTTGTTAACTATTACATCCCTGTTGTCGCAAACTTTGACGCGCACTGGCCTGCAGCGGCCAGCCAGTTCCCGCTGTATATCCTTCTACTTCATTCCATCAATCTGGTCACGGGGTTGTCTGCACATGCCACTGTGACGGCTACTGCTACTGCAATTTTTGGCGCTTTTGGAGTTTCTCTATTCTTTATTGCAAGATCAGTGCTAAGGCTTGATGCCCGGCAGAGCACCTTTCTGGCAATCTTTGTAGTTTTTCAGATGGCAGTTCTAAGGACTGCGTGGGACCTTCACCGTGACGTGTTTTCCCTTACTGCCATGTTGTTCGCGTTCTCATTGGTTGGGAGAAAAGACGCGAGCTGGAAGATCATCTTGGCAGTGCTTGCTCTTGCTTCGCTTGTTGTTGCCGGCGACAGGATGATTGGAGCTCTATTCTGCATGACACTGGCAGCCTTTGCCGTAATTACCCGTCGCAAGGCTGTCATGCTGTATGCCGTCTTTTCGATTTCCTTGCTCTCCATCTTGATGCTTGCAAGCTATGCACCTTCTGTTACAGCTGGCGTGGGCGGCGCTGAAATTTCTACTGGAAAAACCCCTTCCTTTTACAACCCACAGAACCTGTTCCTCATTTTTGCTGTCGTAAACGGCCTGATTGCTGCGCCGGCCGCAATTGGCTTTCTGCGCGCAAAGGACAGCCTTGTTCTCAGGATTCCTCTGGTACTCTCGCTGGCAGGCTCGTTTTCATGGCTGGCATTTCCCAATCTTGCCCAGCTCGTGGCAGACAGGTGGATAGTGCTGGCAGGAATTTTCCTTTCAATCTTTGCCGGCTATGGCATATTGCATGTCATCAGGAAC
>JAJPHX010000159.1 GCA_021325075.1 Nitrososphaeraceae archaeon
CAGATTTTGAATATTTTTGCTTGGCAAGGTTAATCTGGAGATTTTGCAGAATTAGGTATGGTTCTCTGGTGGACACAAAAATTGGTTGCTGATCTGCGTTTTCGGGGCGGCCTTGGCAGGCGCGGGCTGATGTTCGTGCCCTACTACGGCCAGTCACATGTGTTCATCGCAAACTATAGCTCATGGCGGGAGTACCACAGGGAAGGCAGGATCGCAGAAGTAGCAACGTCGCTTTTAAGCCATGAAACGCTCCATATTGCGATAAACAAGTTCTCCCTTGCCGCCTCGGCAAACCTTGACAACCTCTTTGGCAGGTCGAACAGCTGGGAGCATTACAGCCATGGCCTCGGCGACCTCGACAGGGTGCGCGAGAATCCAAGGACGAAATGCGCAAGAAAGTCTGCAAAAAAGAAAAGAAAGTAGCTAGCGCAGGCCGCCGTACCTCAGAAAAGTGCCCACCTTTTCACTCCAGCCTTTTTCAAATTCTGCAATGTTTATTGTGCTGATCTACTCTATCATGCGGTATTTCTTGCCATAGTCAACGCGCTTGTTCTTTGACAGGTGCCTGAGCTGGTCTGGCAGGCTTTCCTTGAGTTCGTCAGGGCAGACCTTGCTGCCATGTATTGTGGCAAGGGAAGCCTCGAGCATTTCATTCATGTGCGCCATCCCCTTGTCCTCGTGGAAGTGGGGATTCCTTGTCTCGATCTGGAACACCTCAACGCCTTTTTCCATTATCTGCGGGTAGTCTGAGGTCCCCTCCGCCCTTGGTTGATTCGACCTTCCATTCTTGCAATTCCTTGTCCAGCTTGGAATTGACTTTTGTGATTGGCTTTAATGTGTCTTTTCAAGGTCTTTCTTTTTTTCCTTGCTCATGCGTACTATTGGCAGACAAGGCTATTGAATATCATCATTCAAAAAGGTAAGCATAAATTATCTGGCAAACCGGGGAATTCTGTCCAATGTTTACGCTCTACACGCCCCAGACTGCTAACAAGGCTCTGCCAGAAGTCAAGCGCATGTTTGCAAACATTGTGGCGCAAAAGAACCGCATAGTTGCTCTCAATGAAGAGCTCCAGATCACGATCGAGTCGGGCGGCCAGTTCGAGCGCTTTGTCAAGAAAAAACAAGAGCTCAATACCGCAGTTTCAAACCTCTACAAGGCAATCGAGCAGCTGGAAGGAACGGGAGTGGTGATAAAGGACGTTGACCAAGGTCTTCTCGATTTCCCGTCAAAGAGGTTTGACGAGGAAGTGTGGCTCTGCTGGAAGGCAGGGGAAGACGAGATCAAGTTCTGGCATGCAAAAGACGAGGGGTTTATGGGCAGAAAGCCGCTTGAAAGCACCGGCGTAATAGAGCCCTAGTCACTTCAGGATAAATCTTGCCACCTTGTACGTTGCCTTTGCCGCGTCCCACGCAAGCGGCGGAATTGCATTCCGGATTTCTCCGGCAAGCCTCTGGCTGCCGTCCTTGATGAATCCAATTATCCAATCAACGCTGCTCTCTGTCGCTTCAAGAGCTGCAAGTCCTTCAAGCGTAATTGAAAAATACTCCCTAGAGAAAAACAGCATCCATCTTTGACGTCTTCTTTCGATGTAGCCCTTTAGCATCAGTTCTGTCACAAATTCCGAAGCAAGTAGTTCATTCAGCTGAATATTTTTTGCTATGTCCTTTTCCTGCCTTGATTCGCTCCTGACAACCCGCAGTATGCGTACCTCCCAGGGACTGAGCTGCACCGCCTCTTTCACGCTAGATACCAATGTGCGGCAAGGTTATTTAATTTGACGCACGCTCTGGCACACGTGCCAATAGACGCTGCCGAGTTTGATGCCCACAAGGATCTCTCAACGATAATTACCCAATTCCTGTGCAGGAACAAGGACAAGGGATTTTCAGCTGCAGAAATTGCACAGGCGACAGGGATCTCAGAGGCCGACGTGAACAGCTCCATGATGAAACTTAGTTTCTCAGACCTCGCAAGCTCGATATCTGGCAAAAGGAAAAACTTTAGGGTCGAAGACGTCATTATAAACGGTGTAATCTACTACCGGTGCATGTCTGAATAGCGTTTCAAAAAGCATAGTAACCCCGCCTTTGCAGGTATTTTGGTGCTTTCAAGCTGGCTTCGCGCCATCAGGATAAGATTCCTCCTAGCGTCAGTGATAGCGGTTAGCACCGGGCTTACAATTTCATACTGGAAATCCGGGCACGTCGATCCGCTGTATGCTGGGCTTACGTACCTCGGCGTGGGCTTTCTACACGCAAGCGTCGACCTTCTCAACGACTACTGGGACCACAAGCGCGGGATTGACAGCGCGACCACAAGGACAAAGTTCAGCGGCGGCACCGGGGTACTTCCTGAAAACATCCTGACTCCAAAGGCAGTCTACGCCGCCGGCGTGGTCTTTCTTGTCCTTGGCGCGTCGATTGGCGCATACTTTGTCGCAGTGCGCGGATTTGCCATCGCAGTGATACTTGGGTTTGCGGTGATCGCGATATACTTTTACTCTACTAGCATCGTGAACGCCGGGCTTGGCGAGCTCTTTGTCGCGATAAAGGGAGCCATGATCGTACTTGGTACGTTCTACGTACAGACAGGGTTGATAGACCCTGCCGCGATTTACCTTGGTGCAATAATTGGCCTCCTGTCTGCAACCGTGCTCTTTGTCAACTCGTTTCCCGATTATGAAGCAGACAGGTCAAAGGGCAGGCGCACGCTTGTCATTCTCATGGGCAAAAAGGCTGCATCCGCCGCCTTTCCTGTGTTTGTTGTTGCCGCCTACGCAATGATTGTGGCAGGAATATTCCTTGGCTTTGCAAAAGTGTACTCGCTTGCCAGTCTTGCATCGCTCCCGTTTGCGATAAAATCAATAATTTCATTAAGGAAGAATCATGAAAGCGCGGATCACCTGGTGCCGGCAATGGCGTCGGCAGTCACCTATTCGCGCATAACCGGATTTCTGCTGGCGGCCAGCCTGCTCTTCTAAAGGCCCGCGCTTTCAATCAGGCTTATCAGCTGGTCGTACTGCTCGATGAACTTTTTGCCTTTTGCAGTTATCGCGACGAGTCCGCTTACACGGTGGATCATGCCCTTTTGCTCTAGCTCGTCAAAGTGGTTCATCATCTTGTCGTACGACAGCCTAGTGAAGTGCTGGACGTGGGTAGGCCGCGCCACTTCGTTGTACGCGGTGTCCTCTTCTATAGCGCACAGTATCTCGTAGAACAGCTGGAGCTTATGCCGCTTTTCTTGCCTCAATCTCCATCTTTCTCCTTGAAGTCACGCTGTGCATGATGTAGACAAAGAGCGCAAGGCCGGCTACCCTTGCAAGGGCCGAGCCTATCAGCGCCCCAGTGCTGTTGTCAAAGTACGCAAGGACCAGCGAGTACTGCTCAAGCCACAGAAGCGCAAAGGCTGCTGGTACATACAACATCTTTACATTTGCCGCCCTTACAAGCGACGCTATCGTGCTCTTGAAAATGTACGCAAGCACCAACATGTTGAACACCCTCATGTAAAAGCTGAGGTCTGCAAGCCGGGCGTAGTTGAAATATGGCGACGCCGCAAGCTCTGAAGTCGGCACTATGAACGGGATTGCAACCAGCGCAAGCGGGAGCATGGCAACAAGGACGTCGCGCGGCCTGACAGCCCTACCTGACTGGCTGCTGTCTGAATTCTTGTAATAGTAGGAAAGCGCGATAAGCGCAAATGCCTCTGACTGGAGCGACATCTGCACCCAAAAGAATGCGGGGTACAGCAGCGGGTCTGACCTGAATACAAGGCTTGACATCTCAAACGCGAACGACGCGGCAAGGAACGCAAAGCCAACAGGCAGGCCAAGCAGGTAGCCAAAGCCGGAGAACCCATACGACTTGAAAAAGTACCTCGAGATCATGAGCGAGAGGCTTATGGAAATCGCGGTGACTATAGCGGCAAGCACCGGAGCGACTGCTGGGCCCAGCAGTACGAACGGGTTTAGAACGTTTGGGTCCAGTGCCATCTGTTGATGTTATATCGTGTCCGGCAAAGATAAGGCTTGCTCCCCTCTGGGGAGTGCCGGAATTCGATTCGTTATTATCTTCCATTTCTCCTATGTGGTGTATTGTCGTCGTATGAGATGCTGGAAGGGTACGCAACGCCTGAAGGTACAAAAAGATACCAAGAGTACGCTACAGCGCAGGACAAGCCTACGAGCCACTTCAAGTCCTTTGACGGCCTGCAGCTATCAAGCATCGGCATGGGAACGTATCTGGGCCAGCCGACACAGGAAGATGATCTGGCAGTAGAGAACGCAGTCTATCAGTCCGTAAAATCCGGCGCGGTGAATGTGGTTGACACCGCGATAAACTACCGTGCCATGAAGTCAGAAAAGAGCATAGGCAGGGCGCTTTTACGTCTCGTACATGACGGCGTCATAAAGCGCGACCAAATTTTCGTGTCGACAAAGAACGGATACATCACAAACGACGGCGACTTTCCAAACATCGACGTGATGGAGTACATCCACCGGATGTACATACAAAATGACGTCATGACCGCCGACGACATCAGCTCCGGCTACAACATCATGAACCCTGCCTACCTTGCAAAGTGCATCGACAAGTCGCTCATGAACCTTCACCTCTCCACGATCGATCTTGTCTATATCCACAACGCGTTTGAGAGCTGGAATCAGGACGTGAGCAGGGAAAAATTCATGGAGATGCTTGCAAAGGCGTTTGAAGTCTATGAAAAATACCGCGCACAGAACAAGATAAGATACTACGGCATGGCCACTTGGACGTGCTTCCGGGTGCCGCCAGGCAATCAAGAATACCTGTCGCTAGAAAAAGCAGTCAGGGCTGCAGAAAGCGTGGGCGGCAAGAGCCACGGCTTTCGATTTATCCAGCTGCCATACAACCTTGCCTACAGCGAAGCTCTCTTGCTAAAGAACCAGTCTGTCGGCTCGCAGGACAACCTGACGATTCTCGAAGCTGCGGCAAAACTTGGTATCGGCGTGTTCACGAGCATCCCGCTCTTTCAAGGGAGGCTGCTTGGCGCGCAGGTCCCTGACTATGGCGGAGTGAGCGACAAGGTGGGAAAACTGATCCAGATAATACGATCCAGTCCGTCAGTTATCGCACCCCTTGTCGGCCAGAAAAAGATAGAGCATGTCGAGGAAAACCTAAAGGTCGCAAACGTGCCGCCGCTGGATGGCGAGGAATTCAAAAAGGCAGTACGCGTCCTCACAGGCCAGCAACTATAAAGCGTCATAACACTACCAAAAGCTACTGACACGATCTGAAATAGGAAAGCGCTTTAAGCTATGTTTTCCACATTACAAAATCACATAAGGAGAACACAGAGAAGATGGCTATAAGATGGAAATGTAAAAGATGCAAGATTGAATTTAACGGCGACGGGGCCTCTCGCCATTATCTCGTGTATCCAAACCACAAACTGGAAAAGCTGCCTCCGCTTCAGAAAAATATCAACAGAATTTCCCATGCTTGATGACCTAGAGCTGGGCTATTGCCTCTTCGATGCTCTTTCTGTCTTCGGCAACCGGCATCTGCTCTAGGTATTTTGCAAGGTCTTCCCTTGCGCCAGAGTTGTTGCCAAGCTGCATTCTTGCCACTGCGCGGTTTTTGTAGATGGGACCAAACCTTGTGGGGTTGACGCTTATCGCCTTGGTGTAGTAGCTTTCAGCAAGCGAGTAATCCTTCTTTTTCAGGTAATAGTTACCAAGTCCCCTGTAGGCAAGGTAGTATTTCGGGTTGAGCTTGATCGCTTTTTCATAGCAGGCGACTGCTTGCTCCGACCCTGATTCGTTGTAAATGCCGCCAAGCAGGCACCACGCCTGTGCGTTGTCAGGGTCGAGCTCTGTAGCTTTTCGCAACTTGTCCTCTGCTTCGCTTGCCCTGCCCTGCTGGCGCAGCCTCTCGACTTCAAAGCATATCCTGTTTGACTTGTTAAATTTCAGGTTCTCGTTTTTGAAAAGGTCCTTCATGTCTGATGGCACGAGGATTATCATAACCATGTCGTCCTGCTCCCAGTCCTTCTCGAATTTTGCCTCCGGGATCGCGCCAACGGTGTCCGGCTCTGGCACATAGGTCAAAATCCTGCGCTCGTCTATGCTGTACCCTGACACTATTGTCGCGTGCTGGACAGTCCCCTGGATGCCCGGCATTACGACAATAGGTGGCATTCCCTGATCTATTCTCTTTTTCAGGTCTTTTAGCGAGCTCTTGTAGATGTAGGATGCAAAGCCGCGGCTTTCTGCGAGCTCTATTCCGTCGATCATTACGCCGCCCTTTGCATTGACTGCTTCGCCTGTTCCCTGAGGTGAAATGTCCTCCCCCCAGTACTTTGCCACGACGTTTATGACAAGTGGGAGGCGCGCACTTTCTTCATTCTTGCTGACAAGTGGCAGGCTGATGAAATGCTCCGGCTGCGACTCCAATACTGTGGCTTTTTCTGCCATGCAAATAAAATCCTTGTCATAACTTGGCGGCAAAGTTTTGCAAAAGGACCAG